>JANPIY010000126.1:0-15011 GCA_031425255.1 Planctomycetota bacterium | reverse complement strand
CCGCTGACGGGGACCGGGTCCTGCTCGCGCGTGGCGGGACCTACCGCGGCACCTTCACGGTTCCTGACGGGCGGACGCTCACCGCCTACGGCAGCGGCGCGCTGCCAGTGGTGACGGCCAGCACGGTGGTGACCCTGGCGGGTGGCACGATCAAGACCGCCAGCGTCGCTTCGCAGGTCCATTCCGTGTGGATCGACGGCACCTTCGCTCCGCTCGCGCGGTACCCGAACAGCGGCTGGCTGACCGTCGACAACGGTACCAGCGCTACCTCGCTGGTGGATGCCGGGCTCAAGTCACGGGCCGCCGGCCGTTTCAATGGGGCGCAGGTACGCTGGCGCCGGTGGACCTGGTGGTGGGAGACGCGTCCGATCACCGCCGACAACGGCGCGAGCGGGCTGACCATCGGCGGCGACCCTGAGGTGGATGCCAACCTGGTGGGCCTCGGCTCCGGTTACTTCATCGACAACGACCTCGATGAGCTCGATGCCGATCGCGAATGGTTCTGGGGTGGCGGCACGCTGAGCGTGCGGGTTCCCGCCGGAGCCACCACGGTGGAGATCGCCACCACGACCGACGGCATCACCGCCAGCGGCGGCACCATCGAGAACATCGCCTTTCACCGCTTCGCCGGCGCGGCCCTCACGCTCGTCGGCCGGACCACGGTGCGCGGCTGCGATTTCCGCGAGATCGGCACCGACGCGGTATTCGGATCGTGGAACGCCTACGGCAGCCTGGTCACCGGCAACACCTTCCGCGACGTCCACAACACGGCGGTCACCTGGAACGAGAATCCCGGCCAGACTGGCGGTACCATCATCGAGCGCAACCAGATCGAACGCATCGGCATGGAGTATGGCTACGGAGGCAGTGGCCCGTGGCGCGCGAGCGGCATCGTCATCACGAACGGCAAGCCAATCGTGATCCGCAACAACCGCATCGTCGATACCGGCTATGCCGGCGTCATCCTGGGACCCGACGGCATGACGGTGACGCGGAACGTCTTCGTCCGCTGCATGGGGTCGCTGAATGATGGCGCGGCCATCTATACCAATTGCGACAACTCGATCATCACTGAGAACATCATCCTGGATACCGTCGGCAATCTCGCGACCTCGCAGGACTGGACCCCGCTGGGACATGGCATCTGGATCGAGTTCCTGGACGAATTCCGCGACAGCGAGGTGCGTGACAACACCATCTTCGGCAGCAATGGGCACGGCATCTTCCTGAACAACACCTACTCCAACGATGTCACGGGGAACACCTGCATCGACAATCGCCTGGGAGGGATCCACCTGTCGCGCGGGGGCGACTCCCGACCGGCGAACCAGGAGCATACCCTGAGCGGGAACATCCTCGCCGTCGTGGCGCCCACGCGGCGCCAGGCGTGGCCAGAGAACCTGGCCGACTGGGCTAACAACACGGCCAGCGGCGTGGAATACGAGGCGGGGGTCGATTACGGGACGATGTCCTCGACCACCTTCGTGGTCCCCGTTGGACAACGCGTGGCGCGGACCGATCCCGGCGGCGTCAACCAGACCCTCACCCAATGGCAGGCGGCCAACGGATCCTGGGCCGGCAGCGCGACCCATGTGGCCAAACACCCGATCGTGCTGTTCAACGACACCGAAAGTGCGGACGACATCGCGGTCCCGGCAGGGAGCTGGGCTACCCTCGCGGGCGCCTCCGTCAGTGGCACGGTGAACGTCGCGCCGTTCCGCAGCGTCGTGCTGGTGAGCGATACGGCTCCCGCCGCCACTCCCCCGTACTACGCCGCCTCCGGCACCGACTATCGTGCGCCATTGACGACGCCGGTGCTCCCAGTGGCTCCGACGATCGCCGTGCAACCCGCAAATCGGACGGTGACCGCACCGGCCGCCGCCGGATTGAGCGTGAGTGCGAACGGAACCCAGCCGCTGGTCTACGTCTGGGAGCGCCAGGCGGCCGGGGGCGGGGCGTGGTCGACCGTCGCCGGGGCCAACGGTCCTACGCTGGGGGTCGCCACCAGCATCGCCGATGATGGTGCGAGCTATCGTTGCCAGGTCAGTAATGCGGCCGGTTCGGCTACCAGCAATGTCGCCGTCCTCACCGTGCTGCCGGCCCCAGCCGGCGGCGGGGGTGGAGGTGATGGCGGCGGCGGCGGCGGTGGCGGCTGCGGCCTGGGTTCAGGTCTCGCTGCCCTGCTGACATTGCTGATGATGGCCTTCGCCGCCGTACGGGCGGGGGTTCGTGCGAGCGACCGTCATCCCTGATGCCGTTTACGGAAGGCCCTCGGCGTGAGGCCGGTGCGGTTACGGAAGTGTTTGGTGAAGGCGCTCTGATCGTAGAAGCCGTGATCGACCGCGATCTTGGCGATGGACGTATCGGAAGTGGCGAGTTGCTCGCCAGCGGCTTCGATGCGCATGCGCAGCATGAGCTCATGGGGGGTGACGCCCATCGCCTTCTGCAGGATGCGATGGAGGTTGCGCTCGGAAACGCCAACGCCCTTCGCGAGATCGGCGGTGGTCAATGGACGCCCCGGATGAGCGCGCACGAAGGCCACGGCATCCGCGGCTTCCTTGATGGTGTGGTGTGAGCGCCGTTCGTCGTATCGACGGATGATCGCCATGACGCCGATGCAGCGGCCGTTCTTGCCCAGGACGGGATACTTGTTGGTGAGGAACCATTGCAGTTGACCCTGCTCATCGTTCCAGGCTTCCAGCCGATTCAGCAAGGGCTTGCCGCTGCGGATGACCAGGGCGTCATCCTCGCGGAAATTCTGCGCCACCTCGTTCGCGAGGTAATCGGCGTCCGTGGTACCGATGAATCGCTCCGCGTCGAATGCACCCAGGCGCTCACGCGTAGCGCTGTTGGCGGCGATGAAACGACCGCTCAGGTCTTTCACCAGGAAAAACACCCCCGGCAGGTGTTCGAAAAGAACCGACAGAGCGTGTGGATCCGCCATCTGAGCGAAAAAATTCCGTTGGATAGCGGACGCGCTCATGGCGGGAATTTACCAGAATTTGGCAACCAGCAACAAGCGAGTGCGGTCGCCTTCCATAGCATGCTCGCAGCGTTCCAGGGAACGTCCGCTCAGACGCAGCCCGCGTCGATCACCGCTACAGGAGCCTTGCGTATGTCGCTCACCCTTCGTGGATTATTGGCCGTCGTGATGTCATTCGCCTGCGGGCTTTGTGGCGTCCAAGGAAATGGCCTGATGGCTGGCGAGGCGGGCGGCGGTGACGCTCCCGCTCCAACGCCGCAGGCCGCCAGCGCAGACGAACGCGCATGGATGCCGGAACCCGGCTTCATCTCGCTCATCAACGGCAAGGATCTCAGCGGCTGGCATTACCAGGGAGAGCCCGATCTCGCCACCGCGACCGAGGCCACGGACGGACGCTACAGCGCAAAGGATGGCATGCTGGTGGTGAACCCGGAAGTCGTCGGCAAAGGACCGCACCTGCGGCAACTGTGGACGCTGCGCACCTTCCCGACGGATTTCACCATGAAGCTGGAATTCCGCGCCTCGGTCAATGCTGACAGCGGCATCTTCATTCGCGGCATGCAGCTCCAGTGCCGCGATTACCTGGTGGCCGGCCCCTTCAATAATCTGAAGGCCTACAAGCCGCAGGACTGGAACGAGATCGTGATCGTGGTGGCGGGCACCACCGCCTACTGCACCTGCAATGGCGAGGTGCTGGAGGCCCAGCTCAAGGTGCCTGCCAACGGCCCGATAGGCTTCGAAGCCGATCGTGGGCAGATGGAATATCGCCGCATCCGCATCTCGCCGCGCTGACCTGCGCGGCGGATCCGAGTGATGCGTGACCGTCGCCTGTCCTTCGACCGACTGATCAGTTGCTCAACCGCGGAAAGCTGCGCCCCATGATACGTGCCCTGTCGATCCTGACCCCCGCCCTGCTCGCCATCTTCCTGGGTCCTTGCCGACTCGTCGCCGCCGAGGCGTGGCCGCAGATGCGGGGGCCGACAGCCCAGGGCATCTCCGACGCCAAAGGCCTGCCGTTGACCTGGAGCGAAGGTGAACACGTCGCCTGGAAGACCGCGATCGCTGGTGAGGGTTGGTCGTCCCCGGTGGTCGGGACGGATGCGGTCTACCTCACCAGTGCGCTCGACGAGGGCCGCTCGTTGCACGCCTACCGCATCGATCTCGCGAGTGGCAAGGTGGTGTGGGATGTCGAGGTCTTCAGCAACAGCGTGGTGCCAGAGAAACACGCACGTAACACCCATGCGTCGCCGACCCCGGTGGTGAAGGGGGATCGGCTCTATGTGCACTTCGGCACCATGGGCACCGCCTGCCTCGCGATCGCCGACGGCAAGACCCTGTGGGCCAATCGTGAGCTCAAGGTCGACCACGAGGTCGGCGCCGGCGGTTCGCCGATCCTCTATCGGGATGAGTTGCTGCTGAGCTGCGATGGGGTCGACGCGCAGTATGGCGTCGCGCTCGATGCGGGTACCGGAGCAGTGCGGTGGCGCAGCGACCGCTCGGCGACCGAGCGCCTGGCCAAGGTCAAAGGTTCGCTGCGCAAGAGTTTCGGCACCCCGCTGGTAGTTTCCGTCGATGGCCAGGACCAGGCCATCACCATCGGCGCTGAACGGCTCTACGCGCACGACCCGCTGACCGGCAGAGAAGTGTGGTACGTGGACTTCAGCGGATTTTCCAACGCCGCCATGCCGGTCAGCGATGGGAAGATGCTGATCATCAATACCGCATTCGCCAACGCGCAGTTGTGGGCCATCCGCCTGGGCGGTGCGAGTGGCGATGTGTCGGCCAGCCACGTCGCCTGGAAGACCAAGTCCTCCAGCCTCTCGCAGCCCTCGCCGATCCTGTTCGATGGCCGGGTCTATGCCGTCAACGACAGCGGCATCCTGCTGTGCCTCGACGCCGCCACCGGCCAGGAGATCTACAAGGAACGTCTCGGCTCCGATTTCGCCGCTTCGCCCATCCTGGCTGATGGGCGGCTGTATTTTTTCGATGCCCGGGGCAAAGGAACGGTGGTGCAGGCCGGTGCGACCTTCAGCGTGCTCGCCACCAACACCCTGGACGCGGGTTGTATGGCCAGCCCGGCAGCAGTTGGCAAATCGCTCATCGTGCGGACCAAGACCCACCTGTATCGCATCGAGTGAGTACGGTCATGACGCCGCACGCGCATCGGCTGGTTCACGCTGGGCACCTCTTTCTGCGAGCACCGTTCTGATCTCCTCCCCACACCCGTTAGGGCAGTCCACGGCACTCCCATGACCGACACCTTCGGCGCCTTCTTATACGATTGCATGCTCGACGCCGAGATGAATCAGGCTGAATTTGCCGCGGCCGTCGGCCGCCATAGCGGAGTCGTTTCGCGCATACGCACGGGGAAGCTCAAGCCCCCGCTCAGAGCCATGGAGTCGTGGGGCGACGTTTTGCGATTGAGTGGCGCGCGACGGGAACGCTTCATCGAGCTCGCGGAGTTGGCGCACGTTCCTCAACGCCTGGCCTTCCGCTATCTCGCCATGCAGGAACGCCTCCGCGCGCTCGAAAAAACGGACATCCAGTTCCGGCTCAGCGAGCGTACCGCGCAGTGACAGGCGGCGGTCAAGCTATCGAAGAGGAATCGGCCGCAGAGACGCAGAGACGCAGAGGACAGGCGAAGCAGGGTCTTTCGGCTCTGCGGCGTTGCGTGTGGGTCGTATACCTACTCTCCTTGCAAGAAGGCCGTTCCAACCGCAGAGGGCGCAGAGGGCGCAGAGCTGGGACTTCTCAACTCTGCGGCCTCTGCGGCCTCTGCGGTTGGTCCGTTCGCGAGTTTTTCCGGCAGATAGAACCCACAGTGGTTCCTCTACTGCGCCACCGCCGCGTCGGCCTTGGCCAGGATCGCGGTGAAGGCCGCGAACCGCTCGGGATCGGTGCTGCGCAAAGATTCGAGCTCGGTGCGGATCTCCGCCCGGGCATGGTCGAGGTGGCAGGCGAGTGCGATCCAGGCGCCGCGGATCGTGACCGGCACCGAGCTCAGGCCCGGTTGGGCCAGGCGCAGCAGCGCGCGATCGTCGATGAGTTTCCACGGCAGGGACTGCTCGGAGCCGTTGGCGGAAGCGAAGCGCAAGGTCCGGTCGTCGCCGCCCCGCACGATCACCGTCTCGAAGCTGGGCAGCGGCCCAGACGAGCCGACACCCGCGCTGACGAGATGCCCGCGCAGGGCGGTGACCGCCGCCTCACGTGTGAGCGCACCGGGCTCGGCGGAGATCGCCTTGCCCAGCGCGCTCGCCTCCGGCCGCGCTGATGCGGTCGGCTTGGCTTTCGCCTTGGCCTTGACGCCTTTCTTGGCGACCTCGACGACCGCCGCACCGATCTTGCCGGCCAGCCCAGGCGCTCGGGGGAGCACCTGGGGTATCTGGTCATCGACCAGGGCGAGGGCCTCGAGTTGCGGATCCAGGCGCGCGACGGCGTCGCTCTTGGGCAGGTTGTCGGCGGAGGGCCAGACCACGTTGGCGCCTTCGGCGGTTGGCGCCGGCCCGGAGAACATCGGCGACTGGTTGTCCGCCATGATGCAGCCGCTGATGAGCGCCCTGCCCTCCTTCTTCCAGAGTTGGACCACGCTGCCGCCGCCGCCGAGGTTCTTCCAGAAGGTGCAGCGCTCCAGGCGTAGCAGGTCGGTGGTCTCGGTCGAGACCGCCCCGCAGGTCCCGCTCTTGGCCTCGTTGAGCGCGAAGAGGGTGTTGCGCACGGTCAGCGGCGCGGAACCGGGCACCGATGATCCCGAGGTCCAGATGCTGGCGCCATATTTGGCGGTGTTGCGCAGGAACGCGCTGTCGACGACCTCCATGATGCCGTTGCCGCTGGCGAAACCGCCACCGTGGTTGCCCCGGTTGCCATCGAAGACGCAGCGGTCGACCAGCAGGCGGTCGAGCCGGTACATGAATAGGTAGCAGGCACCACCGAGGCCCTTGGAGCTGTTGCCGACAAAGCGGCAGCGGGTCAGCGTCAACACCCCGCCCAGCTCATCGTTGGTCTTCTCGCTCGCTCCGTCGCAATAGATCGCGCCGCCGACATGGTTGCCCTCGTTGTTGGTGAAGACGCAGTCCTCGACCGTCATCGTGCCGAGGACGTTGTTGATGCCGCCGGTGAAGCCCTTGTTCCCGCTGAAGTGCGAGCGGCGGATCATCGAGTTGGTGTCGGTCGCCAGAGTGACGGCTCCCCCACGCTCGCCGCCGCCGATCGCCTCGTTGTTCTCGAAGCGGCAGTCCGACACCATCAGCTTGCTGTGGTAGCTCATGAAGAGCGCCGCTCCTCCGCCCTCGTGCAGCTCCACGCGGTTCGCGCGGAAGTTGCAGCCGACGACGGTGACCTCGCTATACATATCGCCGTAGATCGCTCCCCCGCCGGCATTGATGCCCTTGGCCTTGTCCAGATCGACGTTGACGCCCTCGATGAAGGTCATTCCAGCGAAGGTCACTTTCGCTTTCATCGGAACGAAGAAGAGCCTGGTCTTGCCGCCTCCGCTGATGACGACGCCCGGCGCCGCGGTGGCATCGATGACCGCATCCCCACGCAGCTCGATGCGCGAGGCGAGGGTGATGGTCTTGCCCGCCAGTGTCGGGGAGAACACCACGTTCTTCGATCCGCACGCGTTGCGCAGGCTCCCAGCGCCACTGTCGCCCAGGTGGGTGACCTCGGCGGCGGACGAGGGCACGGCGAGGGCCGCGAGGAGGATCCAGGCGAGGGTCGTCGCCCGCGGATGCCGGCGGGGCTGGAGCATCGTGGCGTCGGCGATCAGCGGCTGGTCGATGAGACATTTCATGAGCATGAATCTTCCCCTCCGGAATGCTCGCAAGGCGTGATACATGTCGTTGATGGTGGCGCCCCGATCCCACGAAGAGGTTGAAAATCCATTGTAATTAATCGTTTCACCAAGCGGTTACGGTGCGCGCCCCGGCCGTTCTCACGGTCGCATGTGGGCTGCCCATCCACCTCTGTTCCAGGTGCCTGAGAAGGAGGACGGCGCGCTTATTTATCTGCGTGCGTGTCGCGGGTAGGAGCTGACCGATATAGCGGTGATGATGAACCGCCCTCGATGCCCAACCACCGGCACGCAGGGAGACCGGTGAGGGATCGTCCTCCCGAGAGTGGTGCAAGGGTGGCATGCGAAGCGTGACGGCGGATGTCAGGGCTCCGACCTCGCGTCGCGCGGTCAATGTTGTGGAAACGGCCTTCGCGAATGCCGGGGTCCCAGCTGAAGATCCCGTGCCCCGTGAAGACGCTCTCGTCGCGTATTGCGCCTGTCTCCGCAGGATAACTGCGGGTATCCTGACCTGCCCTCCCGGCTTCCGGGACCGAATCCTGGAATTGCCCTGCTCCCATGTCTCCTGCCACCTGCGAGTCCCGTACTGGCCCCATTGGCCGCGCCCTGCTGAGACCGGATTGTCGCTGGGCGCTGGTGGTCCTAGCTTGGTGGTGCCTCGCGCCAGCGGCGACCGCGGCGACGGTGACCTGGAGCGGCCTGGGAGGCGACGACAACTGGACGACTCCGGCCAACTGGGTAGGCGGCGCCGCGCCGATCGCCGGGAACGACCTGATCTTCGCTGGCGGCACGCGCTTGACCCCCTTCAACGACTTCGCCTCCAATACGAGCTTCGCCTCGATCACGTTCGACGCGACGGCGGGCGCCTACACCATCGGCGGCGACTACCTCATCCTCACTGGCGGCATCATCAACGACGACGCCGACACCCAGACGATCACCTGCGGGATCTCGGGCACCTTCAGCGTGGCGGGGAACAGCGGCGCCGTGACCTTGAACGGGGCCCTTGGCGCGGTGCTGACCAAGTCCGGGTCCCACACCCTGACCATCGGCGGCATCGCCGACAACATCGGCGCAGCGATGACGGCGAACGCCGGCACGCTGATCCTGGCCAAGACCAGCAACTCCGGCATCCATGCCATCGGCCATGCCACGCTGACCATCAATGGCGCGACGGTACGCCTCGGCGGGACCGGCGGCGACCAGCTCTACGACAATGCGAACGTCGTGATCAACAGCGGCACCTTCGACACCAACGCCTGCAGCGAGGCCTTCGACTCACTCTCTGGCGCGGGCACCATCGACAATACCGGCGGTGGAGCCTCCGTGCTGACCATCGGTGGCATCGGCGGTGGGTCCTCGATCACGGGCGTGATCCAGGATACCAGCGGCACGCTGGCTCTCGCGAAGGTCGGTAGCGGGACGATGACCCTGTCGGGGACCAACACCTACAGCGGCGGCACGACCATCACCGGCGGCACGCTGAGCTATCCGAGCGACGCGGCCTTGTCCGGGACCGGCGCGATCGTCCTCAATGGCGGCACGCTGCTGCACACGGGCATCTCCACGCTGGCGAATGCGCTATTAGTGACCGCCAGCAGCACCATCGCATCCGATGACGGCGATGATCTGACGCTGACCAGTGCGACCATCACCGGGGCCGGGGGAACGGTGCTGAGCCTGGTCGACACCACCAACGCCGGCACCCACTCGCTGGTCTTCACCGCCAGCGGCTTCACCTATGCGGGCGGCATCGCGCTCGACAGCAACAGCCGGCTCCTGCTGGCGAACACCAGCGGTACGCAGACCTTCAGTGGCGTCATTTCGGGCACCGGCACCGGTACCGATGGCGCGATGAAGCGCAGCGCCGCCGGCGGAACCACCGTGCTGTCGGGTGCGAACACCTATACGGGCATCACGTGGGTCGATGTCGGCACGCTGATGGTCACTGGGTCGACGGTCGCTGCCAGCACGGTGACCGTGGCGTCGGGCGGCACCCTGTGCGGCACCGGGACCGTGGGCGGGACGGTGAACGTGGCGAGCGGTGGACGCGTGTCCCCGGGCACCGCGGTGGGCCTGACCGCCAGCTTCGTCGCCAGCAACCTGCGCGCTGTGACGCAGGACGATTGGCGGCTGACGCAGACCATCGCCGGCACGCGCGCCGACCTGCTCATCAACCAGGCCTCGAATGCCTTCGGCACTGCCGCCGAACGTACCGCGTACGGCATCGGCGGCAGCGACGCCAACTGGAACACGTTCTCGGTGCAGTGGGACGGCTACCTGCAGGTGCCGGTGGGCGGCACCACGCTGTCCACGCGTTCGGACGATGGCAGCCGGGTGTGGATCGACGTGAACGGCAATGGGCTCGTCGACCCGGGCGAATGGGGCAGCAATGGCTGGGGCGGCGGCCAGTCAGAGACGACACTGACGGTCCGTGCCAGCCTCGCCGTCGGCACCTACCGCATGCGCGTCCAGTACGAAGAGGACGGTAGCGGCAACGCGATGCGGCTGCTGTGGGACGATACGGCCCATTCCGCAGGGACGGTCGGCGCGCTGGTGGTGGTGCCAGCGGGGTACCTGATCGGCTCTTCCACGATCGGCACGCTCACCACAGGAGCGGTCACCTTCGTCGGAGGAGCGGGTCTGGTGCTGGACCTGGACGGCACGGGGCCGACGGCCGATCTGATTAGCACCGCCGGGTCGGTGACTTGCGCAGGCGCGCTCAGCTTCAACGGCGTCGAAGACTCCGCGATCGGCAAGGTCTACACCATCGTCTCCGCCGGCTCGGTCAGCAGCACCTTCACCGGCCTGCCCGACGGGGGTCTGATCGGCGGCGGGGGCCGCACCTTCCAGATCGACTACACGGCGACCACGGTGACCTTGACGGATGTCGCCCACCCCACCACCCGCATCTGGGATGGCGGCGGCACGGACGACAACTGGACGACGGCGGCGAACTGGGACTTCGATGTCGCCCCGCTGGCTGGCGACGACCTGCAGTTCGCCGGCAGCACGCGCCTGACGCCGACCAACGATTTCCCGCCCTTGACCAGCTTCTCCAGCGTCACCTTCAATGCGGGAGCGGGGGCCTTCGTCGTCGGGCCGACCTCGGCGAGCGGAGTCATCACGCGCGAGGTCTGGACCGGGATCGCGGGCAGCGGTGTCGCGAGCATACCGGTCAACAACACGCCGAACATCAGCGATACCCTGACCAGCCTGGAAGGGCCGACGGACTGGGCGAACACCTACGGTACGCGCATCCGCGGATATCTCACGGCTCCCACCACCGGCAACTACACCTTCTGGATCGCCTCCGACAACGACGGTGAACTGTGGCTAAGCACCGACCTCCAGGTGGCGAACCGGGTGCGGATCGCCTACTCGAACGCTTTCAACTCATCCCGGCAGTGGAACCTGAACGCATCGCAGAAATCGGCGCTCGTCGCCCTGGTCGCGGGACAGCGCTACTACATCGAGGCGCTGCAGAAGGAGGATATCGGAGGCGACAACGTCGCCGTGGGCTGGGCCAAGCCGGGCGAGGCGACCATAACTCCATCGGAGGTGGTGCCCGGCTCGCAGCTGTCACCGTATGCCTCCGCTGCCGGCATCCTGCTGGCGGGGGGCGTCACCAACAACAGCACCACGCTGCAGACGCTGGCGCTCGGGCTGCACCTGAATGCGACGCGCTCGGTGGATGCGGCCAGCGGCGCCATCGCCATCAGCGGCATCGTCAGCGGTTCGGGCGCGCTGACCAAGATCGGCAGCGCGGCGTTGGCGCTCAGCGGCGCCAACGCGCTGTCGGGGGGATTGGCCCTGGATGTCGGCACGCTCGCGATCAATCACGCCCGCGCGCTCGGCTCGACAGCCGGCACCATCACCATCGCCGCCGGCACGACCATCGACAACACCTCCGGAGGCGCGATCACCATCACGACGGACAATCCGCAGACTTGGAATGGAGATTTCACCTTCACCGGCAGCAACGCGCTCCATCTTGGCACGGGCGCGATTGCCATCGGCGCAGCGACCCGGCAGGTCACGGTCGCCGCCTCCACGCTCTCCCTCGGCGGCGTCATCGCCGGGAGCGGCGGGTTGACCAAGCAGGGCGCGGGTACCCTGGCGCTGTCCGGTGCCAGCACCTACACGGGGAATACCGCGGTGCTCGCAGGCACCCTGAATCTCAATGCGGCCCTCTTCAGCGGCTTCGGCAGCAATGGCATAGGCTGGACCCTGAATGGCGGCGCGACCGTGGCGAGCGATGTCCTGACCCTCACCACCAACGGCGGCAACCAGGCGCGTAGCGCGTTCCGCACCACGGCGGTACCGGTGTCAGCTTTCATCACGACCTTCCGCTACCAGGCGGCTGGCAACCGCAGCGCTGATGGCGCGACCTTCACGCTGCAAAACGACAGCCGCGGCGCAGCCGCGCGGGGTCCCAGCGGTGGCAGCCTCGCCTATACCGGCATCACACCGAGCGTGGCGCTAGCGCTGAACATCTTCGCCAGCAACACCGTCGGTACCAAGATCGTGACCAATGGGACGGTCGGCTCACCCTATGTCGCCTCGTCACCGGTGAATCTGAGCAACGGAAACCTGATCGAGGTCACGCTCCGCTACGATGGCGCGACTTCGCTGTCCCAGAAGTTGCGGGACGTTTCAACAGGCAGCCAATCAACCGTGACCACCACCGTCACCAGTCTGGCCACGACGCTGGGCGGCACGACCGCGCTGGTGGGATTCACCGGGTCGACGGGCGGCGAGGTCGCAACGCAGCAAATCAGCAGCTTGGCCTTCTTCGTGGGCGGCAGCAACCGCCTGCCCACTACCACCGCCCTGAGCATCGCCAGCGGCGCGACCCTCGACCTCGCCGGCACTGCCCAGCAGGTGGCTTCGCTCGCCGACAGCGGCGGTGGCGGCGGCAGCGTGACCAATGGCAGCACTGTCGATGCCGTGCTGACGGTGAGCGGCGCGGCATCAACCTCGTTCAGCGGCGTGCTCAGCGACGGGTCCACTGCGACCTGCGACCTGACCAAGGACGGCAGCGGCACGCTGACCCTGGCCGGCACGAACACCGCCACCGGTGCGACCGTGGTGAACGGCGGCACGTTGCTGGTCACCGGCGCGACCGCGGCGGGCAGCGCCGTGACGGTCGCGAGCGGCGCGACCCTGGGCGGCAGCGGCACGGTGGCGGGCGCCATCACCCTGCAGGCCGGCGGCATCCTGGCGCCCGGCACCGGTGGGACGCCGATCAGTACGCTGGCCACCGGAGCAGTGACCGCGAATGCGACCTCGACCTTAAGCGTCGACCTGAACGGGACCGGACCGACCGCCGACCGCTGCACCTCCTCCGGCGCCATCGCCTGCGCCGGCACGCTGACCGTGGCGAGCATCGCCAACGCTGCGGTCGGGCGCACCTACACCATCGCCAGCGGCACCGCGGTGAGCGGGGCCTTCAGTGGGTTGGCCAATGGCGGGACGTTCACGCAGCAGGCGCGCACCTTCCAGATCATCTACGGCGCAACCACGGTGCTGCTGGTCGATCAGACCGGCGTGGCGCCGGCGACCCGGACCTGGGACGGCGGCGGCAGCGACAACCGCTGGACCACGGCGGCGAACTGGGTCGGCGACGTCACGCCGCTGCCCGGTGACGACCTGGTGTTCGCCGGCTCGACGCGTCTGGGCCCGGACAACGACTTCGGGGCGGACACCAGCTTCGCCAGCATCGGCTTCGCCAACGGCGCGGGCGCTTTCACGCTGGCTTCGACGCTGGCACGCCGCATCACCCTGGCTGGAGCGGTCACCAACAATGGCAGCGCCCTGCAGACCATCACCCTGCCCATGCTGATGGCGGCGACGCGCACCGTGCATGCTGCCAGCGGCGCCATCGTCATTGGCGCTGTGCTCAGCGGCGCGGGCGGCTTGACCAAGACCGGCACCAGCACGCTGACGCTGTCGGCCATCAATACCTTCACCGGCCTGGTGACGGTCAGCGCCGGGACCTTGGCGACTTCCGCGGCCAATAACACGACCGGCGCCGTCGGGGCTGCGAGCGGGGTCCTGATCTCGGCGGGCGGGACGGTCACTTCACTGACCCCGAACTCCTTCGTCGGACCCGACACGTCGGCTGCCAAGACCGTCCGGATCGACACCGGAGGCCTGCTCACCTGCGCGAGCGGCAACACCAGCCATCTGCATGCGCTGGTGCTCAATGGCGGGACCCTGCAGGGCGTCGGCGGCGACCCGCTCTGGGGCAATTGGAACCTGGATCACGGCGTCAGCACGCTGGGTGGCGGCATCACCTCGACCATCAGTGGCGGCGATCTCGCCCTGACGCAGACGGGCGGCACCGTCTTCACCATCGCCGCGGGCGACACGGTGAACGTCTCGAGCGTGGTGGCCCTGACCACCAACGCAGCCGACCGCGGCCTGATCAAGGCGGGCGCGGGCACGCTGACGCTGTCGGGCGTGAACACCTACACCAGCGCGACTACGGTGAACGCCGGCACGCTGAAGGCCGGCGTGGCGACGCAGGCGTTCGGCCCCGCCACGGTGCTGACGATCGCCGACGTCGCCGGCGCGACGCTCGACATCACGGGCTTCAACACCACCGTCGGCTCGGCGACGGGCGGTGGGAGCACCGGCGGCACGGTCGTGCTGGGCGCGGCGGTGCTGACCACGGGCAGCTTGAACACCAGCACCGCCTGGTCGGGCACCATCAGCGGCACGGGGGGAGTGACCAAGACCGGCTCGGGGCAGTGGACCCTGGCGGGGACCCTGGCCAATACGCACAGCGGCACCACCACCATCATCGGGGGTACGCTGCTGCTGCAGAAGACCGCCGGCGTCGCTGCGCTGACCGGACCGGTCACCATCGGCGACGGCGCGGCTTCGGACGTCCTTCGCCTGGGCGCCAGCAACCAGATCGCCGACACGGCCGTGATCACCTTCACCTCGGGCCTGGCGGGCAACAGCGCGAAGTTCGACCTCGATGGTTGGCTCGAGACCGTCGGCGGCATCAGCACCAGCGTCGCGGACCAGGCGGCCGTCATCCAGGACACTGAGACGGGCGCCCCCACGGGTCCCAACAGCCCGGCGGTGCTGACAATCGCTGCGAACAGCGACTTCGCCTATGACGGCCTCATCCGCAGCGCCACCGGCCTGCTCGCGCTGACCAAGACCGGCAGCGGCACGCTGACCCTGCGCTGCGGCTTCGGCGCGCACGACCTGACCTATAACGGC
>JANPIY010000125.1:0-7420 GCA_031425255.1 Planctomycetota bacterium | reverse complement strand
CGCTCACCGCTCCACCACCCACGGCGGAGGTCGAGGTGATGCTGCCGACCACCGCGGTGGTGATAGTCAACGGCGAGGTGACGAAGGACACGTTGGCACCGTAGGCGGTGCCAATGCTATTTATGGCATACGCCCGCACGTGGTAGGTCGTGCCTGGCGGCAAAAGATCGATCGAACCAGTAAATGATCCCAGCCCGTTGCCATTGACCGTGCGCGTACTCGCCGTGGTCGGATTCGTGCTGGTCGACCAACAGATGCCACGCGAAGTGACCGCTGCTCCGCCCGAGGCGGTGACCGTTCCGCCGCCCGTGGCGGCACTCGAGGTAATGTCGCTGACTGCATTGGTAGTGACCGTCGGGAGGCTCGCCAGGGTAATGAAGCTCACATTCGCTCCATAGCTGGTGGCCACGGAATTGGTCGCATAGGCGCGGACATGATACGTGGTCCCTGGCGCCAGTCCGGCGATGGCGCTGGCGAACGACCCCGAGCCGGCCCCATCATTGGTGAAGCTGCCGCTGATCGTGGGATTGGTTGATGTCGACCAGCAGACGCCACGAGCGATGACCGCCGAACCGCCATGGGAGGTGATGTTTCCACCGCTGGCGGCACCCGCGGCGGTGAGGGCGGTGATGGCGGTCGTCGTCAGCACCGGAGCGGTCAACGACGTGGTGGTGAAGGTCACATCCTGACCGTAACCGACACCCAGGCTGTTGCTCGCGTAGGCGCGGATGTGGTAGACCGTGCCGGGGCTCAAGCCGCCGATCGCGCTGCTGAAGGTTCCCGTGCCAGTGCCGTTGCTGGTGAGGCTGTTGGCGATGGTGGGATTCACCGCGGTGGACCAGCAGACGCCGCGCGTCAGGACCGGCAAGCCGCCATCGCTGCTGATGGATCCTCCGCTCGTGGCGCCATTCCCCGTGACGGCGGTGGCCGCTGTCGTCGACAGGACTGGAACCGTCATGGTCACTGTCACGGTCTTCGAGATCGTGTAGGACCCGTTCGTAGCGGTGATGGTGGCAGAAGTGTTCACTCCTGGCGCCTGCCATGAGCCAGTTGTGGGATTCATGGTGCCCTGGGTGGCCGCCCAGGTGGTGCCCGCCAGTGGCATGGCATTCCCGAACTGATCATTGCCGGCAACTGAAAACACCGTGACCGAGCTTCCCGCCACCGAGGCCGGGCCGGAGATCGGCTGGAGACCGGTGAGGAGTTGCTGAACGGTCACCTGGATGTTGCCCGATCCGTAAGTGAGCGGCCAGACCGTCTGCTGGCCGTAGAGCGAGAATCTGAACACTCCTGCACGCACGAAGGTGATGATGAGGGGATCGGGAAAGTTCACAGCACCCAGGCCGGTGGCTGCGGATACGCGATAACCGAGGTCGAGCGCATGGTCGGCTCCCGCGATCAGCCGCGCAAACAGCGGCGAGGAGCCAGCGTTGGTGAATTCCGCATGCCACTGGTTGGTATTGATACCAAAGCTATTGATGTAGCGGATCTGTATGCGCGTCGCTGTGGTGGTGCATTCGGTGCGATAGCCGAAGTCGGAGCGATCAGTGTAGGGGATCAGGACGCTTCCCACATCGTTGTAGGCCCGCAGGAGCCGGACATTGGCGGGCAGATCGACGCCAGGTAGTGCGGCGACGAAGGAGCCGAGGAACATCAGGATCGCAAGCAGGAGACCATGCGCGCGACTACGGGAAAGCGTTGGGCAGGACTCGACGGGAGGTGCAGCAGGATGGTGATCACAGATGAGACGGAAAGCAGGGCTAAAATCTGGGTGGAAAATAGACATGGAGGCCGTCCTGATTTTCGCACAAGCGCGAAGGTCTGGCTTGATACAAGCGCAACGTTTGTCGTCAATCATCGAAAATAATGAACGTGGAGAGAACTACTGGATGCGTTCGCCCGCTTCTGCTGCTGCACGAACAGGCACTATTGATATTTGCCAAATCATCTCATCCCACTAGCCGATGGGGGGCCAGGTCACGAAAACGTTTCGGGAAATGATCATGAGGATCCATGCCAAGGCATGAACGGGCGATGTTTCCTGCGGTTTCCACCGCGAAAAACCTTCCGTCAATGAACCACGCGGAATGGGCCTCGCCTTACGATCACCTTCCCCCTGGTGACCGTCTTCGCCATCGGGCCGGTCCGCTCTTGCGTTTGGCAACCATCCTGCTTGTCGCGGTCGCGCTCCAGCCACGGCGCACACTGACCGGGCCGGCGGTAGTGGGCCGGCCCGCGGATGTCATGAGCCCACCGCCAGCCTCATCAGGGTGCCGGAGCCGCCTGGACCCGTGTCCGGCGACGCAGCCAACCGGTGCCGGCGATGGCCAGGTAGATCCCCATCCCCATCCCCACGGCCGCGCCGAGGCGCACCGCGGCGACGCCCGAACCACGCCCGTTTGGTTGCGGCCAATACCACAGCAGCACCAGTACGCCCGCCGCCATCGCCACGGCGGCGATGAGCGGACGGATGAGCCCGCGCCAAGCCATCACCGACCCGGTGCCTCGGCGATGGAGCAGCACCAGGTACGCGCCGCAACCGATGGCGCTCGACAGCGCGGTGGCGAGGGCGAGCCCAGCCTCCTGCAGCGGGGTCTGTACCAGGATGAGGTTCAGCACCAAGTTGAGGGCGATCATGGCCAGACTGATGCGCATCGGCGTACGCTGATCGAGCCGCGCGTGGAAGGCGCGCATGAGCAGCTTGGACAGCGAGATCGGCAGTAGCGCCAAGGCCAGCATCTGGGTCACCAGGATGGTCCGTCCGACCGCCATCTCGTCGAAGGAACCGGTCTGATAGATCGTGCGCACCAGCGGTTCCGCGGTGACCAGCAGGCCCACCGCCGCCGGCAGCAGCCAGAAGGCCAGCAATCGGCTGGCCTGTCGGAGACCGTCGCCGGTGGCCGCCCAGCTCTCCGCGGCACGGCTGGCGATCTCCGGATACGCCGCGGTGGTCACGCCATGACCGATCAGCGCCATGGGGAACTGCAGCAGGCGATTGCCGAAATAGAGGATCGCCACCGCCCCGCTGCCTGGCACGAAGATCAGCGCCATGACGCTGTCGAGGTAGGCGTTGAGCTGATAGGCGCCGGAAGCCAGCAGGTTTGGTCCGGTGGCACGACGCAGGTCGCGCACCCGCGCGTCGGCGGCAGTCTCGATCGGTGGCAGGCCCCCGGTCCTGCGCAGTGCCCACAGCAGCAGGCCGACCTGCAGCACTCCACCCAGCAGGACGGCATAGGGCAGCGCCCAGGCTTCATCGTCGGCATGCAGGCACACCGTCGCGATGAGGCAGAGGTTGAGGATCACCGGCGACGCTGCCGGGGTCCAGAAGTGCCGACGGCCATTGAGCATCCCGGAGAGGATGGCGGCGACGCAGACGAAGATCACGTAGGGGATCTGCGGCAGGGCCATCGCCGCGATCACCACCGCCCGGCCGCTGCCCCACCACATCATCGCTGCCGCCGCAACGTAGCCGCACGCGGCGAACACGGTGAGGCCGATCGCCAGACGGGTGACGACGGCGCCGGCGAAACGTTCCGCCGCCGCCGGATCGCGGTCGCGCAGCTGGACGTAACGCGGGATGAAGGCCGCCGACAGCGCCCCCTCGCCGAAGAGGTTGCGCAGCAGATTCGGCAGCGCGAACGCCATCAGGAAACAATCGAGCAGCAGCGAGCCGCCCATCGCCCCCGCCCACAGGCGATCACGGATCAGACCGAGGATGCGGCTGATGAAGGTCCAGCCGCTGACGGTGAATACGCGACGCCCGAGACTCATGGCGGGCTGAGGCTGGGGAGCGAGGCACTGACCGCAATGGACGACCGCAGGTCGACGCGCGCCCCCGGCATTTCCCAGGGCTCGCTGGCCGTCAGATCCCCAATGCCGCGCGCTGGGCGACCTGGATCTGGGCCAGTGCGCCATCAGCGGCCGTCAGCAGGGCATCGAGCTGCGTGCGCGAGAAGACCCCCTGCTCGCCGGTACCCTGGACTTCGATGAAATCGCTGCCGCGCATCACCACATTCATGTCGACGTCGGCCTTGCTGTCCTTGATGTAGTCGAGATCGACTTCGATCTGGCCATTGACGATGCCGACGCTGACGGCGGCGACCTGTCCCAGCAGGTAATGCGATGGCCCGACCTTGCCCTGCACCGTGGCGTGCACGGTGAGCGCATCGTGGAGCGCCACCCAGGCGCCGGTGATGGCGGCGGTGCGGGTGCCGCCATCGGCCTGGATGACGTCGCAATCGATGGCGATGGTCACCTCACCCAGCTTGTCGAGATTCACCGCCGCGCGCAGGCTGCGCCCGACGAGACGTTGGATCTCGACGCTGCGGCCGTCCTGCTTGGGGCCATCACGGCGTTTGCGCGGAGTGGTCGAGCCGGGCAGCATCGAATATTCCGCAGTCAGCCAGCCACCGCCGCTGCCGCGCCGGAAGGGCGGGATCTCCTTCTCGATCGAGACGGTGCAGAGCACCCGGGTGTCACCGAACGACACCAGGCACGAGCCGGCGGGATGTTTGACGTAGTGGCGCTGGAAGGTCAGGGGACGGAGGGGCATCGGTGCTCAAAGTGGTGAGAGGACGGCAGGACGGATAAGAATCAGGAACGCGCGGCCGCGATCACGGCGGCGGCATCGTTGGCCATCAGCAGCCGCAGGATGGCCTTCTGCGCGTGCATGCGGTTCTCCGCCTGGTCGAAGATGATCGACCGTGGATGATCGACCGCGGCATCGGTGATCTCCTCATCGCGATGCGCCGGCAGGCAGTGCATGATGCGCACGTCGCCACGCGCCTTCGCGATCAGGCCGTCATTGATCTGATAACCGCGGAAGGCCTGCAGGCGCTCGGCCTTTTCCGCTTCCTGGCCCATGCTGGTCCAGACGTCGGTATAGAGCACGTGCGCACCG
This sequence comes from Planctomycetota bacterium, assembly GCA_031425255.1. GTDB lineage: Bacteria > Planctomycetota > UBA11346 > UBA11346 > UBA11346 > BOG-1363. The sequence goes on along the minus strand of JANPIY010000125.1, from coordinate 2,520 downwards.
GCAACCGCGGCGGCCGGATCGTGCAGCTGGATGATCTGCGTGCCCCATGCCGCGCCGAAGGACGCGATGTCGTCAGCGGTGAAGGCGTAGCCGCTGGGGCACGCGAGCACCATTTGCGATCCGGCCAATACCGCGGCCCGCGCCAGGCTGCGCGCGACGTTGTTGGCATCGCCGATGAAGACCACGCGCAGCCCGGCGATGGTGCCGAGGTGTTCCTTGATGGTCAGGAAGTCGGCCAGGGCCTGGCAGGGATGGCATTCGTCGGACAGGCCGTTGATCACCGGCACACCTCCGTGCGCGGCGAGTTCCTGGATGCTCTGGTGCTTGAACACCCGCGCCATGATGCCTTGGACGTACCGGCTGATCACGCGTGCGACATCACGCACGGGCTCACGCGTGCCCATGCCGACCTCGTCGCCGCGGATGTAGAGCGAACGGCCGCCCAGCTCCGACATCGCCACCTCGAAGGACAGCCGGGTGCGCAGGCTGGGTTTCTCGAAGATCATCGCCAAGGTCTTGCCGGTGAGCGCCGATTCGAGAATGCCCCGTGCACGCCGCGCCTTGAGGTAGGCCGCCACCGCCAGGAGGTCACGGAACTGCTCCGCGGTGAGGTCGTTGAGACTGATGAAATGCTTGAGCATAAGGACGGTGTCGGGGTCAGGCGCGAGCGGCGCGGGCCGTTTCGAGGCGCAACTCGGTGCCGATGCCTTCGGCGGTGAAGATCTCCAGCAACAAGGCATGCGGCATGCTGGCGTGGATAATGTGGATCTTGCCGACGCCCGCCTCGAGGGCGGCGATGCAGCTTTCGACCTTGGGGATCATGCCATCCTTGATCACCCCTTCGTCAATCAGGCGACGGACTTCGCGGTCGGTGAGGCTGGAGATGCGTGTGCTGGGATCCTTGGGATCGGTGAGCACGCCCGGGACGTTGCTGAGGAACACCAGCTTGGCCGCACCCAAGCCGCTGGCGACCGCCAGGGCGATGTCATCGGCATTGGTATTGAGGAGCTGGCCATCGGGCATCACCGACAACGGTGGCACCACCGGGATGAGGCCGCGGGTGGCGTAGCGGACCAGGCGTTCACGATCGACGCCGACGGGACGACCGACGAAGCCGAGGGCGGGGTCGAGGATCTCGCCGCGCACCGCCAGGTGCGGCGTGCTGAGCTGGATCGCGGCGCCGCCGAGCGCGAAGATGCGATCGTGGATGTGTTCGTTGAGGCGGTCGACCTCGCGTTCGACGATCGCCACGGTGGCGGCATCGGTGACCCGACGGCCCTGATGGAACACCGGTGTCAGACCCGCCTGCTCCATCGCCCGGCTGATCGATTTGCCGCCGCCGTGGACCAGGATGGGATGGACCCCGACCTGCTCCAGCCACACCAGATCGGTGAGCAGCGAATCGAGTACCGCGGGGTTCTCGATCGGCTCGCCGCCGAGTTTGACGACCATGAACTGGTTGTGGAACCGCTTGAGAAAGGGCAGCGCCTCGATGAGCACCTTTGCCTTGCGCGTTGCCTCGTCGACCACCACCGGAGTCCTCCACAGCGAAAGCCGCTGAAAAATGCAAGGCGCGGACTATAGAGCCATCAGGCGGTTGTCGAGGGCGGAGGGCCAACCTCCTGAGCCGAGGTACTCAGAACACGGAGATGCCTGGTTTTTCAGGCGAACTGGAGGTGGCTGAACAGCCAGCGGTGCAGCTGCGGCCCCCAGCCTAGGGCCAAGGCCGCCCCCACCGCCAGCCAGGGTCCGAAGGGGATCTCACGTCGGCTGGCCAGGAGCCGCATCGGCAGGCCAACCAGGGTGCCGACGATGGCAGCGAAGAAGAAGGCGTACAGCACACCCACCGGACCGAGCAACGCACCGATGGGAGCCAGGAATTTCACATCGCCGAAACCCATGGCGTTGCGGCGGAAGGCGATCGTCCCGACCAGCCCCACCACGTAGAGGGACAGCCAGCCGGCGAGGCTGCCGAAGATCGCCAGGGCGCCCTGACCGGCGGCTTGTCGCCACCAGGCATGCGGCGAACCGTCCTGCCACGCGACCAGTCCCATCAGCCCCGCCGTGACCACCGCCGTCGCCGCCATGAACCACAGCACGCCGATACGGAAACCGCGATGGTCGGCCTCGCTCCAGCGCTGCTCGGTGGGACAGAAACGGCTGTAGATCAATCGTGCCAGCGGCAGGGACAAGCCCAGGAACAGCAGCACCGAGGCGATCGTCACGAGCAACTGCCAGACGAACCGGCTGGTGGTGGGTATCGGCTGGTTGAAGACGTTGTGATGCATCAGCCAGGACGTGGGGTCGAGCACCTGCTGGTACGCCAACACCGAACCGCTGCCGAGCGCCAGCACGGGCGCGGCAAGTTGGAAGGGCTTGGTCAACTCGTCGGGGATGATGGTGTGTTCCAGGTCGATGAACGACGCCACCACCAGCAGGTAGGTCATCGCCAGGACCACCGCGGCGGCGATGGCCCGCGCCAGCCCCTCCCCGACGCCGAGCGACAACAACCAGGGCGCA
>JANPIY010000124.1:0-7477 GCA_031425255.1 Planctomycetota bacterium | reverse complement strand
TTGGAACCCAGAGCGATGGTGAGGAAGCGATGGAAATCGCGATCGGTGCGTTCGGCACCCTCAGCGATGTTGCTGACGATCGAGATCGCGGCGCGCCGCATCTGGGATTTCAGGTCGCCCTCCGCGCGCATCTCAGCGGTTACGGAAGATACGAGTCGAAGCAGTTCACGTGCGTGCTGCCAGACTCGGAGTTGTGTGCACTTAGCCATGGGGTGGTGTCCTTTCGTCCCCCGTCCGGAGGAACGCGCACAGCAGTCAAGGCCGCCGCAGGCGCCGAGCGCAGCGAGGGCAGCCTTGACGGCGAGCACGTTCGGTTGGGTGGGGGATGAAAGGACGCCACCCTCGTCAACTGGAGGGAGGCCCATCGCCCATGACGCGGGTCTTTACGGCCAATGGCCAACGGCCAACGCCCAACGCCCAACGCCCAACGGCCAACGGCCAACGGCCAACGGCCAACGGCCAACGGCCAACGGCCAACGGCCAACGGCCAACGGCCAACGGCCAACGGCCAACTGCCAACGGCCAACGGCCAACGGCCAACGGCCAACGGCCAACGGCCAACGGCCAACGGCAAACGGCCAACGGCAAACGGCCAACGGCCAACGGCCAACGGCAAACGGCCAACGGCCAACGGCCCCTATCCCCTCGCCGCCTCGTACGCTCGCCCTTGGCGTTTTTCGATGTAGTTGATGAACGCGCGATTAACCACCCGGAAGCCGCCCGGCGTCGGATAGTCGCCGGTGAAATACCAGTCGCCGGTGTGGTTTGGGATCGCCCAGCGCAGTCCCGCCACGGTCTGGAAGACGATCTCGATGGCACCCTTCCAGACGAGGTCGGGCGGACGCACCAGATCGGAGATCCGGGCCGAGACCTCCTCGTCGCTGAAGGGCGCGTAGATGCGCTTCACATGATTGATCGGCTCCGGCGTGCTCGAGGCCTCTTCGGCCTTGCACAGGCGATAGACCTCGTCGAGCACTTCGTGCTGACCGCGTTCACGCAGCAGCGATACCGCCGCCTCGAAGGCGATGAATTTGCCGAGCTCGCTCATGTCGATGCCGTAGCAGTCGGGATAGCGGATCTGCGGCGCCGAGGACAGGACCACGATCTTCTTCGGCTCCAGGCGCGACAACATGCGCAGGATGCTCTGCTTGAGGGTCGTGCCGCGCACGATCGAGTCGTCGATCACCGCCAGGTTGTCCTCACCTGGGCGCAGGATGCCGCGCGTGATGTCGTAGGCGTGGCTGACCATGTCGCTGCGGTCGGCGTCGCCGCTGATGAAGGTGCGCAGCTTGGCGTCCTTGATCGCGGCCTTCTCCTGCCACGGGCGCACCGAGAGGATGCCCTTCAAGATATCCTTGCCCAGCGTGCCGGCCTGGACGTGGCGCAGGATCTCCTGCTCCTTCCACTCCGCGAGGTGCGATTCGAGGCCTTCGTGCAGGCCGTAATACGCGGTCTCCGCCGTGTTCGGGATGTAGCCGATGACGGTGCGCGCGAGGTCGTAGTCGATCGCCTTGAGCAGCGCCGGCACCAGTTCGCGGCCGAGCGCCTTGCGTTCGCGGTAGATGTCGGCGTCGTTGCCACGGCTGAAGTAGATGCGTTCGAAGGTGCATGATTTGCGTTCCTTCGGCGGCTGGATCTCGATCTCCTGCGCCTTGCCGGCATGGCTGATGATCAGTGCCGAGCCGGGGGTCACCTCGTGCACCTCCTCTGGCGGGCAATTGAAGCAGGTCACCAGCGCCACGCGCTCGCTCGCCACCGCCACCACGTCTTCGTCCTCGTACCAGTAGCCCGGACGGATGCCGTGCGGATCGCGCATCGCGAAGGACACGCCATGCCCGACCAGGCCGACCATGAAGTAACCGCCATCCCAGGAACGGGAGGCCTTGCGCAGCACCCGCCCCATGTCGAGTTCATTGGCGATCTTCTTGGCCAGGTCGTCGCCGCCGAGGCCCTTGGCATCGCCCTGGCGCACCAGCGCCTCGTTGGCGACGTCGAGGAAGTGCCCGATCTTCTCCATCATGGTCGAGGTGTCGGCGTCGCCGGTAGGATGCTGACCGAGTTTGACCAGGGTATCGAACAGCTCGTTGACGTTGGTCAGGTTGAAGTTGCCGGCCAGGCTGAGGTAGCGGCTCGGCCAATTGCTGGCGCGGGCGTAGGGATGGCAGACCTCCATGCCGTTGCCGCTGTGGGTGCCGTAGCGCAGGTGGCCGAGGTAGGTCTCGCCCAGGTAGGGATAGGCGCGTTTGAGCGCGATCTCGTCGTTGACGTCGATGTCGTGATCACGGGTCAGGCGCGCGAGATCGTCGTGGACGGTTTTCCACAGCCGGTCCAGGCAGGTGGTGCCGTATTCGCGCGCCCGGAAATAGTACTGCTGGCCGAAGGGCATGCCCTGTTTGAGCACGCAGAGCCCAGCGCCGTCCTGGCCACGGTTGCGCTGCTTCTCCATCAACAGATAGAGCTTCTTCAGGCCCCACAGCGGCGTGCCGTACTTCTCACGGTAATGGGCGAGCGGCTTCTTCAGCCGGACGATGGCGACGCCGCATTCGTGCTTGATGTCGTCGCTCATGGGCGCGCTCCGCGCGCCTGTCCGATGTCCGATGTCAGATGTCCGATGTCTTCCGATGCTCCGGCTTCACGTTCGGTCGAACGCGGCATCCGCGTCCGATCCCGACGGACATCGGACATCGGACATCGGACATCGGACAAGAATATCACGACTTTTCCCCGATGCGTTCCATGCCACCGACATAGGGGCGCAACACCGGCGGTACCACGATCGAGCCGTCCTCCTGCTGATAGGTCTCCAGCAATGCGATCAGGCAGCGCGGCAGGGCCAGGCCGGAGCCGTTGATGGTGTGCACGAACTGCGGCTTCTCGCCGGCGGCGGGTCGATAGCGCAGGTTGGCGCGGCGGGCCTGGAAGTCGGTGAAGGTCGAACAGCTCGAGACCTCCAGCCAGGAGTTGGTGCCGGCGCTCCAGACTTCGAGGTCGTAGGTATGCGCCGCGCTGAAGCCGGTATCGCCGGTGCACAGCTCGAGCACGCGGTAGTGCAGGCCGAGGCTTTGCAGCAGCGACTCGGCATGCCCGCGCAAGGTCAGCAGGTCGGCGTCCGAGGTCTCGGGCGTGGTCAGCCAGACGATCTCGACCTTGTCGAATTGGTGTACGCGCGTCATGCCGCGGGTACCGATGCCAGCGGCGCCGGCCTCGCGGCGGAAACACGGCGTGTGGGCGGTGTACTTCAGCGGCAGCTGGGCGGCGTCGAGGATTTCGCCAGCGTGGTAGTTGGTGACCGGCACCTCGGCGGTGGGGATCAGCAGAAGCGGATCGTGTTGGCAATGGTAGAGCTGGTCGGCGAACTTCGGTAGCTGACCGGTGCCGAGCATGGCACTGGGCTGCACCAGGTAGGGCACCGCCAGCTCGGTGTAGCCGTGGCTGGTGGTATGGACATCGAGGAACCACGAGATCAGCGCCCGCGCCAGCCGAGCGCCGGCGCCGCGCAGGACCACGAAACCCGAGCCGGAGAGCTTGGCGGCGCGATCGAAGTCCATGATCCCGAGGGCGGGCCCGAGCTCCCAGTGCGGCTTGGCGGCGAAGGTGAACGACGGCTTGGCGCCCCACTCGGCGACGGTCTGGTTGTCGCCGCTGTCCTTGCCCGTGGGCACCGTCGCGAGGCAGGTGTTCGGCAGGTGCAGCAGGAGGTCGTGGAGCTGCTTCTCCAACGCTTCCCGGCGCTCATCGATGGTCTTGGCCTGGTCGCCCAGTTGACGCGCCCGTTCCTTGGCCAGACCGACATCCTGACCGTTCTTGGCCGCCATGCCGATGGCCTTGCTGGCGGCGTTGACTTCCGCCTTGGCGGTCTCGAAGCCGGTCTTCAGCTCGCGCACCTGCTGGTCGAGCGCCAGCAAGGCGTCGAGATCGACCACCGCACCCCGAGCATTCCAGGCGTGACGGAAGTGGGCGGGATCCTTGCGCAGGGCGGCGAGATCGATCATGGCGCGGGGAGATCTTTCTGAGACGGCGGAGGGCGGCGACGGGGGTCGTGGAAGCGTACGACGCACCCGCATCGGGCAAGGGGAGCGACTCCTCCTCCAGGCCCCTGATGGCAACGGCGTAGAACGTGTGCGCCCCATGGTTGTCCAGCCCGGTTCCATAATCCGTGATACGCTCCCCCACCACCTGACGTCACGAGCCACAGGAGCATCGTTTCCATGACCCTCGCCCCCACCCTGGTCCGCCTCCTCCCTCCTGCCGCCCTGGCCCTGCCCCTGATGCTGCTGGCCGGACATGGGCTGGCGGTCGACCAGGCATTCACCGTCAACGACTTCGCCGGGCCGCCCCAGGTCAGCTACCCGACCGCCCTCAGCGCCGCCGCCAATGGCGATGTCTATGTGTCCTCCGACCGCAATGGGTCGCTCGGCCACGCCAAGAAGATGGGCAAGATCATCCGCTGCCGCGACAGCGATGGCGACGGCAAGGCCGACCAGTTCGTCGACTTCGTCCCCGACCTCGACAGCCCACGCGGCGGCCACTTGGCCGGCGGCACCTTCTACGTCATCCACCCGCCCTACCTCTCCAGCTTCAAGGACGGTGATGGCGACGGCGTGGCTGAAGTGCGCAAGCAGCTGGTCGATGGTCTCGGCGGCGGCATCGAACACCCGCGCGGCGCCGACCACACCACCAACGCCGTCCGTATGGGCATCGATGGCTGGCTCTACATCGCGGTGGGCGACTTCGGCATGTTCGGCTCCAAGGGCACCGACGGTACGCGCGTCGAACTCTTCGGCGGCGGCATCGCCCGCGTGCGGCCGGACGGCTCCGAACTCGAGACCTATGCGATCATGACGCGCAACAACTGCGACGTCGCGATCTCGCCCGAGCTCGACCTCTTCACCCGCGACAACACCAACGACGGCAAGGGCTGGAACACCCGCTTCCACCACTTCACCAACCTGGGCGACCATGGCTATCCGCGTCTCTACAAGAACTTCGCCGACGAGGCGGTGATCCCCCTGGCGGACTTCGGCGGCGGCTCCGGCACGGGCGCCTTCTGGCTGAGTGAGCCGGGTTTCCCTGCCGCCTTCAGCAATACGCTGTTCACCTGCGACTGGACCACCGGCAACATCTATCACAACCCGGTCACGCGCGCCTTCGCCAGCTACACCGTCAAGCAGGAGGTCTTCCTCAAGCTGCCGCGGGCGATCGATATGGACGTCGATGGCTTCTCGCGTCTCTATGTCGCCGATTGGCGCGATGGCGGTTTCGACCACTCCAAGGACGGCAAGCCGGTCGGCCGCATCCAGCGCCTGGTCTGCGCCGGAGAGAAAGCCGCGCAGTATGTCGACGTGACCAAGGCCAAGGACGCTGAGCTGGTTGCGCTGCTGGCTTCCCCCAGCGCCGTCCAGCGCCTGGAGGCCAGCCGCGAGGCCATCGCCCGCGGCAGCAAGGTGGCCGAGGCGGTGCTCGCCCTGGCCAAGGACGCCAAGCAGACGCCGGCCGTACGCATCGCCGCGATCTTCACCTACAAGCAGGCGCTGGGCAAAGGTGCGACTACCGCCCTGGTCGCCCTGGGTGGCGACGCGGCAGTGAAGGAATACGCGCTGCGCGCCCTGGCCGATCGCAAGAGCGAGCTCGCCGGCGTGCCGGTCAAACTCTTCACCGATGCGCTGCGCGACAGCAACCCGCGGGTGGTGCTGCAGGCGCTGATCGGCCTGGAGCGCCTCGGCGATGCGAAGACCGCACCTGCCATTCTCGCCGCGTCCTCGGAGTGGAAGGACGGCGGCGTCTCACCGCGCCTGCTGCACACCGCCACCACCACCCTGGTGCATCTCGCCAACAGCGAGGCGCTGCTGAGCGCGGCGAAGGACGCCGCCACGCGCTCGCTCGCCTTGGCGGCGCTCCAACGCCTGCATCGTCCCGAAGTGGTGAAGGGCCTCATCGCCCAGACCGACACCAAGGACAGCGCGCAACGCTTCGCCGTGCTCGGCGCCCTCGCGCGCTTGACCTATCAGGAGAAGCCGTGGGACCTGAAGTTCTGGTGGCAGACCCGCCCCGATGATCGCGGTCCGTACTACGAGACCGTCCCCTGGGACGACACCGCGAAGATCATCGGAACTCTGGAGAAGGCGTTCTCCATCATCCCGGCGGATCAGCAGAGCGCCTACCTCGACCTGCTGGCGAAGAACCGCCTGCCAGTGACCGAACTGAAGCTGCCGGGTATCGATCCGGTGGTCCTGGCCATGGGATTGGCCAAGCTCGACGAGGCCCAGGCCCGTCTGCTGGTGCAGGCGGCGCAGGACCCGAAACGGCAGTTCCCGCAGCGCGTCCTCGCCTTCAAGGCGCTCGCCCGTGCCGAGGGCATGACCAAGCTCAAGGGCAAGCTTGAGATCCTGGCGAGCTGGTCGCAGGAGAGCGGCATCCCGGCCGAGGCCACCCAGCACATCAACGACTTCATCAGCGAGACCGAACGCGGCACGCAGGTGAAGGACCTGCGCAAGGTGGCCGCGGAAGGCAACGATCAGGTCAGCCGCATCGCCTGGGCCAGCCTGCTCAACGTGCTCAGCAGCCCGCTGGCCAAGGACGGCTGGAAGAAGGACGTCACCAAGGTGGTGAATGAGAACCCCAAGGATGTCGGCTTCTTCCTCGCCGTGGCCGAGCGCAAGCTCAGCGGCTTCGACCAGCAGATCGACGCCGCGCTGAAGTCGGACAACCGCAAGCTGGTCGAGGCGGCGACCGCGGCCAAGGGTGCGGCCGGCGCAGCCAGTAAGAGTGAGGATCACAAGGGCAAGAAGGTCGCCGATGTGGCGATCAAGGACGTCGCCGCCGCGGCCATGAGTGGCAAGGGCGATGCCGAGGTCGGCAAGCGTCTCTTCACCCAGCAGGGCTGCATCGCCTGCCACGCCGTCGACCTCACCGCCGAGCAGAAGGGCCCGTATCTGGGTGCCGCCGGCGCCAAGTTCACCCGCGACTACCTCGTCGATTCGATCCTCGAACCCAGCAAGGTGGTCGCGCAGGGTTTCCAGACCTTCGTCCTGACCATGAAGGACGGTTCGACCCAGATGGGCTTCATCACTTCGGAGGTCGAAGGGGTGATCGAGCTGCGCAACATCACCGGCCAGGTCGCCAAGCTCAAGCGCGCCGACGTCGCCAGCGAGGCGCACCTGCCGCAGTCGATGATGCCTCCGGGTCTGGCTGGCACGCTCAGCGTGTCCGAGTTCACCTCGCTGGTTGAATACATGGTCTCGCTCAAGGCCAAGGGGGGGTAGGAGGCTGGAGTCTGGCTGCTGGCGCCGCCGGCTGGCAGCCGCTCAGTGGCGGTCTGGTATCGTCGGGCCATCGTGGTCCGGCTCTGCCGGCTGGCAGCCGGCGGTCAATGCTGTTTAGCTAACGCAACGAAGAGGGAGGAAAGGCATAGCCACAGAGCTCACAGAGAGCACAGAGCTGGAGAATTGCCCCTCTCTGTGCTCTCTGAGGGCTCTGT
>JANPIY010000123.1:0-7582 GCA_031425255.1 Planctomycetota bacterium | reverse complement strand
CATATTCCATCAGCGGATTTCCTCGCGCCACGAAATATGAAACGGCACCACGAGGTCTACCGGCGACCGGCCACCGGCTCGCCGGCCGGCACCCGGACGGCCACATGAGATGCCTCAATCGTCTGATGTCCGTCCCATGTGATCGGTCTTTTTCGAGGATGGCGATGGTGGTCGTGGCATCGATGCACCCGACATCACCAGCGATGGTCGCTTGGGCTTCGACCGCGGCGTCAGAGCCGAGAGCGATGGTGAGGAATCGACAGAATTCGCGATCAGGGCTCCGAAGTCTGGGGATGGAAGAAAGACACAGACGCTGGAAACCAGGAGGGCGATACCGCTAGGCCGCTCCCACCAAACCCAGGCCCACCAAAATCTCACTGCTGTTTCACCACCTTCGCATACCCCTCCACCGTCTGCCACGCGATCTCCTGCAGTATCGCCGTCAGTCCCTTCGCCTGCGGATTCTCCTTCAACGACCCCGGCACTGGCAGCCCGACCGGTGACCGGCCGTGGATCGCCGCGAAGTGGCAGTACGTCACCAGCAAAGCCAAGGGTGGCGTGGGATGCCCGATGTCGTCCTTGAAGAGATCGGTCTGCTGCGTCAGTCCAGGCGCCTTTCCTTCCGCTACGCGTTCGCGCAGGGCGAAGACCGCGTCGTTGACCGGGATGATGCGCACCACCTGACGCCCGAGCTCCTGGTTGAGCTTCGCCACCTGGGCTTCGAGATCTTTGCGCCAGCGGCTGTTCTGTTCGCGCTGCATGGCGCGCAGGCTGATCACGGTGGCGCCATTGCGCTGCATCTGCACCTGCCGGCTGGGCAGGGAATCCGTGCGGTCGAAGGCCGGCCATGAGGCCTGGACGAAGACCCGCAGCTGGGGGTTCTTCTCCAGGCCGAGCCGGGTGAAGTGCTCGATGCCGGGATCGGGCATGATGTAGAACGGCGACAGCGTCAGCACATCGATGTCTCCAGCTCTGAGGGCGGTCTTGGCCCTGTTCTGATCATCCGGCAGGTTCCAGTGCTGGATGCAGGTGGAACCGCCGAGCATCTGCTCGCCAGCGGTGATCTGGGTGATGCCCGCGCTCTTGGCGATCACCGGCAGCATCTTGGCGGTGAAGTTCATAAAGCTGTGGGTGCAGACGAAGACACGTTGCGGAGCGGTCGTCGCGATGTCCGCAGCAGGGAGCGGCGCCGCGATGGCGAAGATGAGGATGAGCTTCGTGAGTGGTGACATGGAGGCCTTGGTCGCGGTGCGGGGTCAGCAGTGGATCCGGTAAGAAGGGGGAAGGCTTGCAGCGGGGGTGAAAGACACGACGGCGACGATCGTGGCTGAGTTACGGAGATGTGGCGCGACGCGGCGAACGGACCGACGGCCTGAGGAGGAATGAACGCACCACGCGCCGGACTGCTTGGTGCTGAGCGCTGTTGGCCGGTCGCGGCTCGCCTACCACACGATCCTCTTCCCCGCATCAACGAATCGCTTCGCCATCCACCGCTCCGCTCCTGGTTTCAAACATCACCCATCACGGCCTTTGCCCACTCCGATCGCACGATACCGTGCCGCTTCGTCGGTGAGATGGCTGCAGATTGTAGCATGTGCTGCATGTCCCAGCAGTTGACATCACCCCCCTCTGCCGAGGTTCCTGTACATGACGACCAAGCAGACGATCGATGCGCCCGCGGTCAGCGCCCCCGGCACGCCGGCGAAGTCAGCAGTGTTCAATGAGATGCGCACCGCTGACGGTTTGCACCCCGACTACCGGGCCCTGGACGCGTGGCTGAAGCGCACGTCGGGCAAGAACCTGGAACGCAAACACGCCGACGCCAGCCGGCTCTTCAACCGGCGCGGCATCACCTTCGCGGTCAATGGCGACAGCGCCGAGCGGCTGATCCCCTTCGACATCATTCCACGGGTGATCTCCAGCGCCGATTGGGCGGTGGTGTCCAAGGGCTGCATCCAACGGGTGCGCGCCCTGAATGCCTTCCTCGACGACATCTACCACGACCAGGAGATCCTCGCGGCCGGAGTGATCCCGGCGCAGGACGTGCTCGGCAACAAGCTCTACAACGCGGCGATGCAGGGCGTCGCCGTGCCGCATCAGGTCCATGCCCACATCGCCGGGGTCGATCTGGTGCGGGTGGCGCCGACCACCTGGTACGTGCTGGAGGACAATCTGCGCACGCCTTCCGGGGTCTCGTACATGCTCGAGAACCGCGCCGCCCAGCGCCGGCTGCATCCGGAGTTCTTCCTCGCGCAGAAGATCGAACCCAACGACCACTACGGCGACGTCCTGCGCACGGCCCTGCGCGATTGTGCGCCCGCTGGAATCGACAACCCGACGGTGGCGGTGATGACGCCGGGGGCGGCCAACAGCGCCTACTTCGAACATGGCTACCTCGCCAACCGCATGGGGGTCTACCTGGTCGAAGGCCGCGACCTGTTCGTCGAGAACAAGAAGGTCTACGCCCGCAGCATCACCGGACCGGTGCCGATCCATGTGATCTACCGCCGTATAGACGATGAATTCATGGACCCCCAGGCCTTCCGCAAGGACAGCGTGCTTGGCGTCCCTGGGATCTTCGAGGCCTATCGCGCCGGCAACGTGACGCTGACCAATGCCATCGGCAACGGCGTCGCCGACGACAAGGCGATCTACCTGCATGTCCCGGCGATGATCCGCTTCTACCTGGGCGAGGAGCCGATCCTCGCCAACGTGCCGACCTATCGCTGCAGCGACCCGTCGGAGCTCGCCTACGTCCTCGACCACCTCCATGAACTGGTGGTGAAGGAGGTGCACGGCAGCGGCGGCTACGGCATGCTGGTCGGCCCGGCGGCGACCGCCGAGGAACGCGCAGCGTACCGGGCGCGCCTGCTTGCCGATCCTTCCGATTTCATCGCCCAGCCAACGCTGGCGCTCTCGACCTGCCCAACCTTCGTCGCCCAGGGCATCGCTCCCCGCCATGTCGACCTGCGGCCCTATGTGGTCAGCGGCAAGGACGTCACCCTGGTGCCCGGCGCGCTCACGCGCGTGGCGCTCAAGGAAGGTTCGCTGGTCGTCAACTCATCCCAGGGGGGCGGCACCAAGGACACCTGGGTCGTCTCGGAAAGCGCCTGACGCATGCTCAGCCGAATCGCCGGCAATTGCCTCTGGTTGGCCCGCTATCTCGAACGTGCTGAGAACACCAGCCGGCTGATCGGGGTGGCGCACTGGCAATCGCTGCTGCCCGAGTTCCACGGTGGCGACCCGCGCCCGTGGCGCTGGCTGGTCGACGTCTCGGCCGACGACACCGCGCTGGAGAAGCTGCCGCATCACAACCCCGCCGACGCGGCGCTCGAGCTGTTGGTCTGGAACCGCGAGTACTCCTCCAGCCTGTGGTCGTGCCTGCGCATGGTGCGCGAGAACGCCCGCACCGCGCGTTCGCGCCTGACCAACGCCATGTGGGAGGCCGCCAACACCACCTGGATCGAAGCCCGTTCGCTCGACCGCGACACCGTCGCCGCGCGTGGCATCGACGACACCCTGGGCTGGGCGACGCACCGCTGCATGTGGATCCGCGCCACCATCGATGACCTGCTGGAGGACGACACCGCGGCGATCATCAGTGCCGGCCGCGCGATCGAACGCTGCGACAACACCATCCGCGTGCTGCGCGCCTTCGTCCCGGCGATGAAGGAGTTCGGCGCCGACAGCCAGGTGCCGGGCACCCCAGGCCACCGCCTGTGGGAGGCCATGCTCAGCGCCGCCAGCGTTCAGGACTGGTATCGCAAGATCTACCCAGGGCTCGGCGACGTGACCTCGACGGTCGAACTGATCGCGCGTTATCCGCTGCAACCGCGCTCATTGGTGCTGTCGGCGCGCAAACTGGAGAAGGCCCTCACCCAGATCGTCCCAGGGGGTTCGACCACCTGCGTCAAACGCGCGCAAGCGCTGGTCGCCGACATCGACGGATTGGCGGTCGGCGCGCTGGTGGCGGATCCCGAACGCCTGTCCGGCATGCTGATGCAGCTGTACGGCATCAGCGACGCCATCGCCTATGAACACTGCGGCATGGAGCCGCCGGCGCCGGAACCGTCGGCGCCGGAACCGTCGGCGTCCACGTCGTCCAGCCAGTCGCAGTCGCAGTCCTCGACCTGATCCTCCACTCGTCTGCTCGTCACGAGCGGTATCGGATTCCCATGTCCCTGCGTGTCGCCCTCCATCATCAGACCGCCTATCACTACGACCGTCTGGTGAACCTCGGGCCGCAGGTGATCCGTCTGCGACCGGCGCCGCACTGCCGCACGCCCATCCACAGCTACTCGCTGAAGGTCGAACCGCAGCCGCACTTCCTCAACTGGCAGCAGGATCCCCACGGCAACTTCCAGGCCCGGGTGGTGTTCCCGGACCAGGTCGACGAGTTCTCGATCACCGTCGACCTGGTCGCCGAGATGACGGTGATCAATCCCTTCGCCTTCTTCCTCGAACCCTCGGCGATGGACTATCCCTTCGCCTATGACGCCGAGCTGGCCAAGGAGCTGCAGCCCTACCTCGCCTGCCTGCCGGACACCCCGCTGCTGACCGCCTACGTCGCCGCCGTCGATCGCACCAAGCGCGTCACCAACGACTTCCTGGTCGAGCTCAACCAGCGGCTCGCGGGCGACATCACATACATGATCCGCATGGAACCCGGCGTGCAGTCGCCGGAGGAGACCCTGGAGAAGCGCAGCGGCTCGTGCCGCGACAGCGCCTGGCTGCTGGTGCAGATCCTGCGTCGTCTCGGCCTCGCTGCGCGCTTCACCTCCGGCTATCTGATCCAATTGGTGGCGGATGTGAAACCGCTCGAAGGTGATGGCCCGGCCGGCGCGACCGCCGACTTCACCGATCTGCATGCCTGGACCGAGGTCTACCTCCCAGGGGCCGGCTGGGTCGGCCTCGATCCGACCTCCGGCCTGCTCACCGGCGAAGGTCACATCCCGCTCGCTTCGACGCCAGACACCGGCAGCGCCGCCCCGGTCAGCGGTGGCGTCGACGAATGCGAAACCGAATTCGATTTCGCCATGGACGTCAAACGCATCCGCGAAGATCCGCGCGTCACCAAGCCCTATAGCGAAGCGCAGTGGCAGGCGATCGATGCGCTCGGCGCGCAGGTCGATCTCCGCCTGACCGCCGACGACGTGCGTTTGAGCATGGGCGGCGAGCCGACCTTCATCGCCAGCGACGACCCCGATGGCGCGGAGTGGAACATCGCGGCCGATGGACCGACCAAGCGGATCTACGCTGAGCGCCTGATGCGCCGCCTGCACGCGCGTTTCTCGCCCTTCGGTCTGCTCCATTACGGCCAGGGCAAATGGTACCCAGGTGAGCAGCTGCCGCGCTGGGCCCTGGGCAGCTTCTGGCGCCGCGACGGCCAGCCGGTGTGGCAGGATCCCTCGCTGATCGCGGCCTATGGCGCCACCACGAAGCATGGCGAGGCCGAGGCCAAGCGCCTGATGGGCGCCATCGCCAAGGGTCTGGGCCTGCCGGGCGAACACGTCATGCCGGGCTACGAGGACACCTGGTATTACCTGGCGCGCGAACGCCGCCTGCCGGTGAATGTCGACCCGTTCACCTCCAACCTCAAGGATCCGCTCGAGCGTGCGCGCCTGGCGCGCATCTTCGAGCAGGGCCTCGACCGCGTGGTCGGTCATGTGCTGCCGCTGGAGCGCGCCGCCGATGGCTGGCGCAGCGGTACCTGGCCGGTGCGCAGCGGACGGCTGATGCTGATCCCGGGCGATTCACCGATGGGGTATCGCCTGCCGATGGATTCGCTGCCGTGGGTCAAGCCCGAGCACTATCCCTACGTGGTGCCCGTCGACCCCAGCATCCCCAAAGCGCCGCTGCCCCCCGCGGGCCAGTTCCAGCGCACGGTCGACGAACGCACCGCCGACCCCACCAGCAGCCGCTTCCTCGCCCAGGGCTGGGGGGGGCAGCCGATGCCCGCCCCGCGTCCGATCGCCCAGCAGCAATCCGCCGACTGGATCATCCGCACCTCGCTGTGCGTCGAACCACGCGAGGGTCGGCTGCACGTCTTCATGCCGCCGACGACCTCGCTGGATCATTACCTGGAGGTGGTGGCCGCGGTCGAGAACGCCGCGCGCACTACCGGCCTGCCGGTGATGATCGAAGGGTACCAGCCACCCCACGACGCGCGCATGAACGTGCTCAAGGTCACGCCTGACCCTGGGGTGATCGAGGTCAATGTCCAGCCCACCACCTCGTGGCGCGACGGCGTCGACCTCACCACCGCGCTCTACGACGAGGCGCGGGCCTGCCGTCTCGATAGCCAGAAGTTCATGCTCGATGGTCGGCACGTCGGCACCGGCGGCGGCAACCACATCACCGTTGGCGGCGTGACCCCGGGCGACAGCCCGTTCCTGCGCCGCCCGGATCTGCTGCGCAGCATGGTCGGCTTCTGGAACAACCATCCCTCGCTGTCCTACCTCTTCAGCGGCATGTTCGTCGGCCCGACCTCGCAGGCGCCACGCGTCGACGACGCGCGCAGCGATTCGATCTACGAACTGGAGGTCGCCTTCAAGCAGTTGAACAAGGAGGGCACCAGTCCGCCGTGGCTGGTCGACCGCCTGTTCCGCAACCTGCTGGTCGACGTCACCGGCAATACCCACCGCTCGGAATTCTCGATCGACAAGCTCTATGCGCCGGAGTCGTCGACCGGTCGCCTCGGCCTGCTCGAACTGCGTGGTTTCGAGATGCCGCCGCATGCGCGCATGAGCTGTGCCCAGCAATTGCTGGTGCGCGGGCTGATCAGCCACTTCTGGCGCCACCCCTACGAACACGAGCTGGTGCGCTGGGGCAGCGAGCTGCACGACCGCTTCCTGTTGCCGCATTTCGTCGCCCGAGATTTCGCCGATGTGCTGGGCGAGCTCGGACGGGGCGGTCTGCCCTTCGATCCGGCGTGGTTCGCTCCCCACCAGGAATTCCGCTTCCCCCTGCTCGGCGAGGTCGCCCACGACCACGTCGCCTTCGAGCTGCGCCAGGCGATCGAACCCTGGCACGTCCTCGGCGAGGACCCCGGCCCCGGCGGCACCGTGCGCAACGTCGACTCGTCGCTGGAGCGGGTGCAGATCAAGGCCAAGGGCGTCGTCCGCGCGCGCCACCTGGTGACCTGCAATGGCCGGGTGGTGCCGCTGCACCCCACCGGGGTCAACGGCGAGTACGTCGCCGGCGTGCGCTACCGGGCCTGGCAGCCGCCGTCCTGTCTGCACCCCACCATCCGCCCACACGTGCCGCTGGTGTTCGACCTGGTCGACACCTGGAACGGACGTTCCGTCGGCGGCTTCACCTACCACGTCGCGCATCCCGGCGGCCTGTCCTACGAGAGCGCCCCGGTGAACAGCTTCTCCGCCGAAGCCCGCCGTGGCGACCGCTTCCAGCCCTTCGGCCACACCCCGGGCCCGATGGCGGTGGCCGAGGAGGCCTGCTCCTATGAGCGGCCGTTCACGCTCGACCTGCGGCGGTGAGGACGGGGAACGGGCGAACGGCGAACGGCGACTGCCGACTGCCGACTGCCGACTGCCGACTGCCGACTGCCGACTGCCGACTGCCG
>JANPIY010000122.1:0-5448 GCA_031425255.1 Planctomycetota bacterium | reverse complement strand
TGAAGCGCCTCCGAATTGCATCGTCCCGCCGGGACGAGGTGAAAATGTGGCACGTGTTCCCAGCACTGAAGTGCTGGGCTGGACGTTGGGCGCCCCTGCGGGGCTCAGGGAAAACGCGGGATGATCGTTCGCGAGGGGATTCAGGTGCGCGCAGCGGGATCCCCAATGACGGATGACTGGAGACCGGCGAATGGCGACGAGCGCAGGGCGAGGGTCGAATGGCGAGGAAGGACATGGAGAACGGCGAATGCCGAATGGCGAATGCCGAATGCCGAATGGCGAATGGCGAATGGCGAATGGCGAATGCCGAATGGCGAATGGCGAATGCCGAATGGCGAATGCCGAATGGCGAATGCCGAATGGCGAATGGCGAACGGCGAACGGCGAACGGCCAACGGCGAACGGCGAACGGCCAACGGCCAACGGCCAACGGCGAACGGCCAACGGCGAACGGCCGATAGCCATGGACCACCAACCACTGACCACCCGCACCAACCCCCTCCCGACATTTTCGCATTCCCCGTTGCTGCCTGCCTCGGCAGGGGTTGCGCCTTGCCACCTCGCCTTCGCATCTACCCTGCGCCCCATTCCACCGCCTGAGGTACGACGATGCTGCGTTCCACCGTGATTGCCGCCCTCCTGGCGCTCGGCGCCGTGGCCGAGGCCGCTGAAAACATCACCATCGTCAGCAGTCTGCCGCGTACCGGCAGCGCCAACGCCCAGACCACCTCGATGATCAATGGCATCCGCATGGCCGTGTCCGAGCTCAATGGGACCATCACCGTCGGCGGCACCGCCTACACCCTGACCTACGAGGACTGGGACGATGCCTCGCCCGAGCGCGGCGCCTGGGACCCGGCGGTGGAGGCGGCGAATGCCGACAAGGCCATCCGCAACGCCGACGTCCTGGCGTACATCGGGACCTACAACTCGGGCGCGGCCAAGATCGCCATGCCCAAGCTCAACCAGGCCTCGCTGGCGATGATCTCGCCGGCCAACACCTGGCCTGGGCTGACCAAGCCCGGCGTCGGCGAAGCTAACGAGCCGATGGTCTATCGCCCCTCGGGCGCGGTGACCTACTTCCGGGTGGTGCCGGCCGACGACATCCAAGGCGCGGTGGGCGCGCAGTGGGCGAAGGAGCTCGGCACCACCAAGGTCTTCGTGCTGCACGACCGCGAACTCTACGGCCAGGGCGTGGCCAAGATGTTCAAGCTCAATGCCGAGAAGCTCGGGCTGACGGTGGTCGGCTTCGAGGGCATCGACGGCAAGTCCGGCAATTACAAATCGCTGATCAACAAGATCCGCCAGCAGAAACCCGAGCTGGTCTATTTCGGTGGCACCACCGAGACCGGCGCCGGCCAGTTGGCCAAGGACATGATGGTCGGCGGCCTGACCGCCAAGCTGATGGGCCCGGACGCGTTCTATAACACCGCCCTGATGAGCTCGGCCGGCGACGCCGCGCTGGAGAGCCGGGTCTACATCACCTTCGGTGGCGTGCCCGCCGATCAGCAGACCGGCAAGGGCAAGGACTTCGTCGACGCCTACCGCGCCCTGCACAAGGCCGAACCGGAGGGCTACGCGATCTACGCCTACGAAGCCGCCAAGGTCACCCTCGAAGCCATCGTGCGCGCGGGCAAGAAGGACCGCGCCGCGGTGGTCGCCGCGCTGCGCGCGACCAAGGATTTCAACGGCGCGCTCGGCACCTGGTCGTTCGACGCCAATGGCGACACCACACTGATGCTGATGAGCGGCAACACCGTGCGCGCGGGGAAGTTCTCGTTCGTGAAGCTGCTGGGACAGTGAGCGGGGGACGTCCGATGTCCGATGTCCGATGTCCGATGTCTCGCAGGCCGGATATCGTCGGTGTGAACAACGGTGGTCCGACCGCCGCCAACTCCGGGTGTGGACCAACGCACCACGACGACAACGGACATCGGACATCGGACAGCGGACGCGATGACCCCCACTGAAATCATCCTGCAACTGCTGATCACCGGCCTGGCCAACGGCCTGATCATCGCGCTGATCGCGCTCGGCTACACCATGGTCTATGGCATCGTCGAGCTGATCAATTTCGCGCATGGCGATGTGATGATGCTGGGCTGCTTCCTGGCGCTGACCATCGTCGGACTGTGTGGTGGCGAGGCCGCGGCGCCGTGGCTGGCCATTCCGCTGATGCTGATGCTGGTGCCGTTGTTCTGCGCCGGGCTCAACTGGGTGATCGACCGGCAGATCTATCGGCCGCTGCGCGCCGCGCCCAAGCTGACGGTGCTGGTCTCGGCCATCGGGGTGTCGTTCGTGTGCGTCAATCTGGGCATGTTCTGGGGCGGTCTGCCGATGGAGGTGTTCGGCGGTGGCACGCAGGCGGCCGCCGCCAAATCGTTCCCCGAGCTGGTCGGCTACCACAACCTGCTGGGCGAGACCGCGACCGTGCAGCTGACGCTGAAGGAGGTCATGGTCGCGGGCATCACCATCCCATTGATGATCGGCCTGACCTGGTTCGTCCATCGCACGCGCCTTGGCACCGCGATGCGGGCGGTGGCGCAGAATCCGACTGCGGCCCAGCTCATGGGCATCGACGTCAACCGCGTCATCGGCCTCGCCTTCGTCATCAGCCGCGCGCTCGCCGGCGTCGCCAGCGTGGTCGCCGCGCTCTACACCAGTTCGATCAGCTTCCAGATGGGCTACCGCAACGGCCTCGATGCCTTCACCGCGGCGGTGCTCGGCGGCATCGGCAACCTCCCTGGGGCGGTGCTCGGCGCGCTCTGCATCGGCCTGGTGCGCGCGGTGATGGAGGGCTGGGTGCCCAACGGTGGGCAATGGAGCAACACCGTGGTCTTCCTGGTGCTGATCCTGGTCCTGGTCTTCCGCCCCACCGGCATCCTCGGTGCGCGCGTGCG
Source organism: Planctomycetota bacterium (assembly GCA_031425255.1). Classification (GTDB taxonomy): domain Bacteria; phylum Planctomycetota; class UBA11346; order UBA11346; family UBA11346; genus BOG-1363. Next base: position 2,548 of record JANPIY010000122.1, on the reverse strand, counting down.
GGAGAAGGTCTGATGAACGACCAGGAGAAGAAGACAGTTGCCACAGAGCCCACAGAGAGCACAGAGAGGCTCAGGCAGCTCAATCTCATCACCGAGAGCATCATCGGGTGCGCAATCGAGGTGCATCGGCATCTCGGACCTGGATTGCTGGAATCCGCATATGAAGCGTGCCTGGTGCACGAACTGGGGTTGGCCAAACATCACGTCCAACGCCAAGTGGCGTTGCCGTTGCTCTACAAAGGGGTCGAACTGCAGAGCGCCTACCGCGTCGATCTCCTGGTCGACCAACAAGTGATCTGCGAGCTGAAGGCGATCGATCGCCTCGAATCCCTGCACGAAGCGCAGCTGCTCTCATACCTCAAGCTCTCCGGTCTCAAGCTCGGCCTCCTCCTGAACTTCAATGTGAAGATCCTCCGCACCGGAATCCGGAGAGTCATCCGATGACCTCCTCTGTGCTCTCTGTGGGCTCTGTGGCTAGGCTGTCAGCTGTTCAGCTGTCCGTCCTCCTGCTGGTGCTGGTGCTGCCACTGGTCGAAATGCTGCTGCCGCCGGCGCTGCGCGTCGCGAGCCTGGTGCCGGCGATCATGGCATATGCCGTCATCGGGCTGGGGCTCAACATCATCTCGGGGTTTACCGGATTGCTGAACCTCGGTGCGGCGGCCTTCATGGCCATCGGCGCGTACACCTTCGCCATCCTCACCTGTCCGATCTATCCCTTCCAGATCGGCTTCTTTCCAGGCGTCGCGGTGGCGGCGGCGGCCGGTGGGTTCGCCGGGTTGCTGCTGGGACTGCCGACCATGCGCCTGCGTGGCGACTACGTGGCGATCGTCACCCTCGGCTTCGGCGAGATCATCCAGGACGTGCTGAAGAACCTCGATGCGGTGACCAAGGGCACGCAGGGACTCAATCCGGTGGCAGCGCCGGAACTGCCGTGGGTGACCTTCGGCATCGTGGACTATCGCCCGTGGTACTACCTGTTCCTGCTGCTGCTGATCGCCGTGGTGTGGTTGTGCCACAACCTGCGCCATTCGCGGCTGGGACGGTCGTGGGTCGCGGTGCGCGAGGATGAACTCGCGGCGCGGGCGATGGGACTGGCGACGCCGCGGGTGAAGCTGGTGGCGTTCGCGGTCGGGTCGGCGCTGTGCGGCATCGGTGGCGCCCTGCTCGCCAGCCTCAACGGCTCCAGCCTCGAGCCGGGGTTCTATGACTTCCAGCAGTCGGTGATCATCCTCTGCATCGTCATCGTCGGCGGCATGGGCAACGTCAGCGGCGTGCTGCTGGGCGCGGTCATCATGATCGGCTTCAACGGCATCGTCCTGACCAAGCTCACCGACCTGATGAAGTACCATGGCATCAGTGGCGACAACGTGCTGACGGCGCCTGGGAACTGGAAGTTCATGCTCTATGGCCTGGCGCTGATCCTGATGATGCGGCTGCGGCCCGAGGGATTGTTGCCGGCGAAAGAGGTGCAGGCCGAACTGCATCACGATGACGCCGGCAAGGCGCCGCAGGGAGCAGGCTGATGGCGCTGCTCCACCTCGAACACCTGACCCTGCGTTTCGGCGGGCTGACGGCGCTCAACGATGTCAGCGTCGCGATCGAGCCGGGCCAGATCTTCGCCCTCATCGGGCCCAATGGCGCGGGCAAGACCTCGCTCTTCAATGCCATCACCGGTCTGCATCCGCCGACCAGCGGACGGGTGCTGATCGATGGCCGCGAAGTGCAGAGCGCGCCGACCCCAGGCCAGGTGCTGGCGTGGGCGACCGTCGGCGTGGCGACCGGCGCCGGCACCACGTTGGCGCTCAATGCCAACACGCTGTGGGCGGCGGCGATCAACCCCCTCGCCCACCTCCAGCCGTTCCCCTGGGCCCAGGCGTGGGACGCCGGCCTGGGCGCGCTGTCGAGCGGCGGCTGGACCTGGGCGCCCGCGCTGATCGGTGCCGCGATCGGCGGCGCCGCCGCCTGGAACGCCTGGCGCATGGGCCAGCGCACCCCCGACGTCATCGCGCGGGCCGGCATCGCCCGCACCTTCCAGAACATCCGCCTGTTCCGCGATCTGAGCGTGCTCGACAACGTCCTGGTGGGCATGGACCGCCACCTGACCGCACGCGGCTGGCACGCGGCGCTGCGCCTGCCGCGCCACCGTCAGGAGGAACGCGACGCGCGGGAACGCGCCCTCGACGAACTCAGCTTCGTGGCGCTGGCGACGGCGGCGCACCAGCCCGCCGGCAGCCTGCCGTATGGCCACCAGCGCCGCCTGGAGATCGCCCGCGCGTTGGCGACGCGGCCGAAGCTGCTGCTGCTGGACGAACCCGCCGCCGGCATGAATCCGGCAGAGGCGACCAAGCTGATGGAGCTGATCCGGCGCATCCGCGACCGTGGCATCACCGTGGTCCTGATCGAACACCACATGCGCGTGGTGATGGGCATCAGCGACCGCATCGCCGTGCTGCACTACGGCAACAAGATCGCCGAAGGCACCCCGGCGGAGATCCGCGCCGACCCGCGCGTGATCGAAGCGTATCTGGGAAAAGAAGAAGTATGAATT
>JANPIY010000121.1:0-32497 GCA_031425255.1 Planctomycetota bacterium | reverse complement strand
ACGTGGCGGTGCTGGTCGCCCAGGCACCACGACTGATCGTGCGCTATCGCCATGTGCCCGGAACCACCCGCATCCTCGATATCGATGATCCCCTGCGTCCGCACCGCCTTCAGGAGCCCGCGCCATGATCTTCTTACGCTTCGCATTACTGCACGTCGCCGTCGCCGCGTTGGCCGCCGCCGTACCCTCCGATGTCCCGCGCTGGCTGGATGCGCACCCCGAGGCGCGCTGGGTGACGCTGGAAGCGGACCTCGCTCAGCAACCAGACGGACTGGCGGCCTGGGTCGCATTCTTGGCAACGCATAACGATACGCAGCAACTCGAATGGCTGGCCCTGGCCCGTGATTTCCGGCTCCCCGCCGAAGCCCTGGTCGGGTTGGATGCCGACAACTGGCCGCGGGTGGCGTGGTGGACGATGACGCAGCACTGGGACAGCCACAGCATGGAGGCGGCCGAGGATCTCATGCGCCTACCGGTCGCACTGAAGCAGCAGCGGATCGATCGGGCGGCCGCGGATGGGTTGGCCATGCGGCATCAGCACGCGATGCATGCTTGGCTCCATGCCCAACCAGGTCTGGAGGAGATCGCTGATGCGCATTTCACGGCTGCCACCCAGGGTATGCCGCCCGCATCCACCACATCTTATCAGCCGGTCCTGACGCCGGAGGCGGTGTTCGCTCCTCTGCGGACAGCGGCGACGGTGGTCGATCTGGGTCGGGGGGAGTCGGCGGTACCCGGCCGACCCTATGCACACCAGGTGTATCGCGCACTCGACATCCTCGTGCGCTCCGCTCGTTACCAGCCGGAATGGTTGGCCGCGGCCGAAGCGCTGACCACCCATTCGCATCCCGGCCTGCGCTCGGCGGCGTGGCGGTTCTTTGCCGCGCTGCCAGGCAGGTACGTGCCATACCGCCGCGCATGGCAGGCGCTGGCGGCGGAGGACGCGACCATCAGTGAGCGCCAGGCGGCCCTGCTCGCCCTTTCTGCAAGCGACGATCCCGCGACCGAGCTGGTCCTGCTCTCACTCGCTGAGCGGCCAGGGCCATTGCGTGCACTGGCGATCTCCCGCCTATGCGATCGCGGGGATGCCTGGGTGCTCAGCCAGCTCGAAGTTCTCGTGCTCGACCCGATCAGCGAAGCGGGATTGGCGGCTCAGCGCGCCGATCTGCGCCAGCGGGTGGAGCGCACTCCCTTTCCGCCGCTGGTCCCGGCATTACGCCGTGCGGCGGCCGCGGACCTGGTCTGCGATCCGCGTGAGGGCGTACTGGCTGCCTGGACCATGGATATGGCGAGCCGGGCCCTGAACCAACCGGACCCGGTGGGAAAACAGACGCGCAGTCAGTTCGAACAGCTCGCCTCCTACAGCGGGGAAACCGACCGCGTGGCGGTGCGCACCCGTGCATGGGCGACCGCATTGCTGTCCGGGAAGAGGTCGCAGGCGGCCGGAACGGGTAGATGACAGGTCACTTCGGAGCCGGCGCTCCGAGGGTCAGCTTTTGACCGGCACCAGCGCCGCCATGCTCGCGGCGCGCGCCACCTGTTCAGCGATACCGCGGAAGGCCGCCGCGCTGCGGCTGGTGGGATGCGCGAGCACCACCGGGGTGCCGTCGTCGCCGCTGATGCGCACCGACGGTTCGAGTGGCACGCGGCCGAGGAACGCCGTCTGCAGCTCGTGCGCTTCGCGTTCGGCGCCGCCGGTACCGAAGATCGGTTCGATATGGCCGCACTGCGGGCAGACGAACTCGCTCATGTTCTCGACGATGCCGAAGAGCTTGACGTTGACCTTGTCGAACATCGCGATCGACCGCCGGACGTCGGCAAGGGCCACCGCCTGCGGCGTCGATACCACCACCGCGCCGGCCAGCGGCACGCTCTGCGCCAGGGTCAGCTGGATGTCGCCGGTCCCTGGGGGCAGGTCGACCAGCAGGTAGTCCAGCTCGCCCCAGGTGACATCGGTGATCATCTGTTTCAGCGCCGACACGATCATCGGGCCGCGCCAGATCACCGGCTGGCGTTCGTCGAGCAGGAAGCCCATCGAGATCAGCTTCACGCCGTGCGCTTCCAGCGGCACCATCTTCTTGTTGATCACATAGGGCTGTCGGCTGATGCCCATCATGGTGGGGATCGAGGGACCGTAGATGTCGGCGTCGAGCAGACCGACCCGTGCCCCGGTCTTGGCCAGGGCGCAGGCGATGTTCACCGTCACGGTGCTCTTGCCGACGCCACCCTTGCCGGAGCCGACGCCGATGATGTGGCGCACCCCAGGAAGCGCGTCGCCCATGGTGGCACCCTTGGGCACCTCCGCCGTGACGGTGATGTTGGCGCGGGTGACGCCGGTTACCGTCAGCGCGGCCGCCCGGCACTGGTCCTCGAGCTCCTTCTTCACCGGGCAGGCGCCGGTGGTCAGCACCAGCGTGAAGGTGGCGACCCCATCGGCGACGGTCAGGTCGCGGATCATATGGAGGGTCACCAGATCCTTCTTCAGGTCGGGATCCTGGACGGTGCTGAGGGCGGAACGGACGGCAGCGGTCGGGTCGGGCATGGTGGGGCGCATGGTCTCACCCAGGTCGCGGAAACAAACCGGGGAGATGCCGGCCCGCCGCGGGAGAGAGCGGCCCCTCAGCAGGAACGGGGCAGGACAGTTCGGACGGCGGCTACGGCTTCGGCTTCGGTGCGGTCTTGGCGATGAAGTCCACCAGCGCCTTGCGCACCGCGTCATCGGCCTCGCCGAGGCGCTCGCCGATGCCGCCGTGGTTGTAGCCCTTCATCTCGCGGATCTCGACCTGCGGATGGCCGGCGGCCAGCAACGCGGCGGCGAAGTAGCGGTTCTCATCCCCGCGCAGCGCCATGTCCTTCTCGGCATAGAGCACCAGCCACGGCGGCGTGTCCTTGCCGGTGTGGTTGAGCGGCGCGGCGTCATCGACCAGGATGGCGTTCTTCGCCAGGCCACGTTCCTCGCGGATGGTGTAGTGCGTGGCCATCTGCCCGCTCAGCGGCACCACCCCGGCGAGGTCGCGCAGGGCCAGCGCGTGGGCCTTCAGCCAGCGCTCATCCGCACCCAGCAGCGCCACCAGATACCCGCCGGCCGAATGGCCCGCGAGGTAGATCCGCCTGGGGTCGGCGCCGTACTCGCCGGCATGCTGCTTCATCCAGGCGACTGCCGCAGCGGCATCCTCGAGGTAAGCGGGATACGGCGCCTGAGGGCTGAGGCGGTAATTGACCGAGGCCAGGACCACTCCGTCGGCGGCGAGCGCATGGCCCCCGGCCCTGGCGCTCTTCTTGTCGCCGCCGGTCAGGCCGCCGCCATGGAACCACACCACGCAGGGCAGGTTCTTCGCGCCCGCGGGCGCATAGACGTCGAGTCTGCAGCGGGTCTTTTCATAGGCGCTCAGCGCGTCGTCACTCTTATAGGCGAGGTCGGCGGTGACGATGACGCCAGTGGCGTCGGCCGCGATCATCAGCGGGCAGGCGATGGCCAGCAGGAGCAGGGCGAGCAGACGGGAGTGGCGCAAAGGGATCGAGGTCATGGATGATCACCGGGGGGTTGTGGACGCCGTCGCATGGTAAAGGAGCAGAGCCATGTAAATATTCACCACAGAGCGCACAGAGCGTACAGAGCAGAGATCTTCCTGTCTTTCTCTGTGGGCTCAGTGCGCTCTGTGGTGAATATCCTCTTCGGCTGTTTGATAGTCGTTTGATGGCGCAGAAGTGCATGCCGCTGCAGTCGGCATGAGGGCCGGATCAGCGCCCGGGGGCACGCACCGGGGCCTTTTTCTTCACGTCGTCCTTCTTCTTGTCCTCGCGCCATTGGCGGACCTCTTCGCGTTTGGCGGCGTCGCGTTTGGCGTCTTCGATCGCCTGCATCACCAGCTGGGTATCGACCACCCCACGCGCGGCCTGGAAACGGCCGGTCAACTGGGTGTCGGGTCGCAACAGGCGCTGTTCGTTCAGCAGCCACATCTCGTTGCCGAAATCCGAGCGCCGGATCTCCGGCGCGAAACGCGAGAAGAAGCGCGTGATGTTGGCGACGTCGCGGATCAGCAGCCGTTTGGCGTTGTTGTTGCGCGCCGCGTCGACCGCCTGCGGGAAGTCGATGATCACCGGGCCATCGGCGGCGTCGAGGATGTTGAACTCCGAGAGGTCGGCATGCACCAGCCCGGCGCACAACATGCGGGAGATCTGCTGCATGATCTCACGGTGGACCCGCAGCGCGCTCGGTCGGTCGTAGCGGCCGGCGGCGATCTGCGGTGCGGGGTCGCCGTTGGCGGCGCGCACCAGATCCATCAGCAGGATGCCGTCATGGTTGCCGTGCGGGCGCGGCACGCGTACGCCCGCGGCGTGCAGCGTGCGCATGGCATCGGCCTCGGCGGTCTGCCAGGCCTCTTCGCGCTTCGCCTTGCCGAAGCGCGTTCCGCGGTCCATCGCCCGCTGGTCGCGGGTGTTGCCGGCCTGGCGACCTTCGACGTAGTCCTGGCGTTGGCGGAAATTCCGCAGCTGGGCGAGCTTGTAGACCTTGGCTGCGCAGACCGCGCCCTCGACCAGGACGAGGAAGACGGCGGCCTCCTTGCCGCTCTTGAGCGGCCGGATGATTTCCTGGATGAACCCTTCTTCGATCAACGTGCGCAGGGAGTCAGGAATCTGCATGGTTTCCAAGCGTCCGTTTTCGGGCGCGGCGGCAAGGGGGCGCAGGGAAGGGGAGGGATTTCAAGGACTGGGCCTGGTCGACGGGTGCGGACGCGGGGGATGGGCGAGGCTGACCGCCCCACTCTGCTCACGCGTAGCTGTGCAAGCCCGCCAACTGCACATTCACCCAGTACCAGTTGAAGACCATCACCACGAACGCCGCGAGGGCGACCCAGGCGGTGGCGAGGCCGCGTTTTTTCGCCGGCATGGCGACGCGCAGGTGCACCAGGCCGATGTAGACCACCCAGGTGAGCAGAGCGAAGACCTCTTTCGGATCCCAACCCCACGGGCGGCCCCAACTGACCGCGGCCCATACCGCACCCAGCACCAGGCCGACCCACAGCACCAGCATGGCGACCGTGTCGATGGCGAAGGTGGTGCGGTCCCAGGCTTCGCTGCGCGGGTCGTTCCAGGGCAGCCAGATGCGCATGGTCAGGTAGGTCAGCGACATCAGGCCGCCCAGGGCGATCAGGCCGTAGCTGGCGATGATACAGCTGGTGTGCACGCGCAGCCAGAACTCGGAGAGGATCGGCATCGCCGGACTGATGAAGGCGTTGATGTCGTGGTACTCGAGCAGGATCTGGGCGAAGATGATCAGGCAGCCGAACAAGGAGGCGCCCAGGCCGAGGCTGCCGCGTGCGGCCGGCCCCAGGCGGTTGGCCAGCGCCATGATCAGGCACGAGCCGGTAACGATTCCGATGGTCGGGATGATGATGGCCCACGGCCAGCCGCTGGCGAAGGCGATGACCAGGACTACTCCCAGGAGCGCCACCAGGCCGAGCACCAGGATCGACGCGATGCGCCTCGACCACGACATGCCGGCCTCGCCCAGCAAGGCGATCCAGGTCGCGATCAGCGAGGCGGCGGCCATCGACTCGTAGAGGTTGGATAAGGGCACCCGCTGGGCGAGCTCGGCGCGCACGATGAAGGCCAGCAACTGGCCGGTGAAGCCCACCGCCAGCAGGCCGTAACCGACGCGCAGCGCCCAGGTCTGGCGCCCGATGCCGCCCATCGCCAGGAAGGGCACGGCGAGCAGCAGACTCAGCCACACCCAGTGGATGTTGCCCTGCCATCTCCAGTACGTCAGTTCCAGCGCGGTGGTGATCACCAGCGGCGCGTCGCCGCGCGCGGCGCGATCCTTGGCGTGGAGGTCGAGCAACGTCGCGGTGGCGGCGACGAAGGCGTCGATGCGGGGCTGCAGCTCGGCCGCCGGTAGTTCGCCATGACGGGCGGCTCGCCACCCGTGTCCGAGTCCATTCCAGGCGATGACGGCCTGCTTGATCGCGGCGTCCCAGGCCGGGCGCGCGCTGGCATCGGCGAGGTCCTCATCCGCGACACCGAGCCGTGACCAGCGCAGCTCGAGATTGGCCAAGGCGTCGGCAGTGATCTCCGGCTCCGGCACGCCGAGGGCCTTGGCCTGGGTCGGATCAGCGGCGAGCTTGCGGGCCGCAGCATCGTCCAACGCGCCGGTCGCGGCGAATTCCCACAGCGGCCACAACAGCTGCTGATTGAGCGTCGTGAGCTCCTGATGGTTGGCGAGGCGCAGCTTGGTGGCGGTCACCACCGAGATCGGCAGCAGGCTCCAGGTCTGGTCGGCGAATGAGGCTTTCGAGCCGTCGCTGGCCCGCGCGGCGGCGATGAAGGCGGTCAGCGAGGTGGCGAAGTCGGTGCCGAGATCGGCGGGGTCGCGCCAGCGGTCGTCGTGGGCGCCGGCAGGGACCGGGAACAGCCGCAATTGGAAGAGCACGTTGCCGATGTCGAGCATGCCCTGGGCGCCCTGCACCTGGTTGATGGCCTTGCTCTTGGCGGTCAGGCGGCCGAGCTTCTCCAACTCGTTGCGCACCTCGGGACTGTTGAGGAGGCGGGGCGTGATCTTGCCGTCCGCCAGCAGCAGCTTGCGCTCGGCCTCCGGGATGACCAAGGACAGGTCGCGGCGCAGCTCGGTATGCTTGACCCGCGCGATCGGCAGCAGGTCGTAATCGGCACGGCAGAACAGCAGGTCGAGCAGGCTGGTCAGCGGCGTGTGGCCATTGCCGAAGGTGGTGGTGTAGGCGATGCCGTCGGAGACCTCCATGGCCAGCGAGAAGAGCGGCTTGTAGCGCCCACCATGCTGAACCGGGACGGCGGCGAGACCGTGGAGCGTGATGCCGGCCAGGGTCTGCGTGATCGGCAGCAGCGCCGGTTGGCCGAGGTGCGGAGTTTCGGCGGCCCCCAGGGTCGCGCTGGCAAGGAACAGCAGCAGTGCGATCAGGCGGTGCGGCGTGCGAGCAGAGCGAGCGTTCATGACTTCCTCCCCGGCAGCGCCGCCATCGCGCCGCTGATCGCCATGCCGAGCGCCAGGACGATGGACGCGATCAGCATGGCGGTGCCGGCGGGACGGTTGCCGACGCCGAGTACGGTCAGCGCCTGCGTCTGCGGATCCCAACTGGCCTGGAAGAAGAAGGTGTCCTCCCAGGCGAGCGGATGGTTCATGTGGATGGTGGCGGTCTGCGGCGTCGCGGCCTCCTCGCCGTCCTTGCGATAGGCGACGTGGCAGAAGAACTCGCTGGGCGAGTTGCTGCCGGGACGCCGCGGCACGTCGAAGCCGGTCATCCAGATCTCTCCGGGCATCCGTAGGGGCTCTTTGCCATAGCAGAGCTCGAAGCGCCCTGCTCCAGGAACGTCGATCATCACCGGGCGCGGCCCGTACATGCCGAGCGCGCCCTCATTGCCGAGGTCGCGCGGCAGGTGCGGGAAGGGGGTGTAGGGTACCCACACCGAGGTCGAGCGACCACCGCTGGTGGCGGTGACCTGGATCAGGCTCTCGGCATCGCCCACTGACATCCGGCTGGTGCGCTGCTCGCTCGGCACCACCAAGGGTTCAGTGACTTGGCGCGGACGCTGCAGGATCTGGTTGAGGCGGATGGGCAGCACCTGTCCGAAGAGGTCGACCTCCACCGTGCTGCCCGGCACCAGCGGATGGCTGTGCAACTTGGTGCCGGGGACGCCGACCCACAACTGTACGGTACGTTCGGGAGTGATGACCGGTGAGGTGATGAACACCAGCCGCGGGTTCGGTCCCTCCTCCGGCACGATCGTCGGAGCCGGCGCGGCGGTGTCCGGGAAACGTGCCTTCAGCTTGGCCATCACCGCGTCGTAGGCGGCTTGATCGGGGCAATGGACCCAGGTCATCGGCTGGGTTTCCACGGCATCGATTGAACTCGGCGGTAACAGCCGGGGTTCGGATTTGCCGTCGTAGGTCAGGACCAGATCCAACCGCGGATCGAGGGGGGCATCGGCGACATCCCGCCACGGGTGGGTGATCCGGGCATATGGAGCGAAGGCGGTGACGCGGAAGGCGACCTCGTTGACCGTACCGATCGCCAGGTCGAGCGGCTTCTTGGCGTTGAAGAACTCGCCGTGTTCGAAGTAGCGCGGCAGGCCATGGATGGGCAGCGCCACCACGGCATCGGCACCCATCGGGCGCATCGGCTGGAGGGGATCCCGGCGCAGCGCGGCTTCTTCGCGGCGCACCCACACGGCGGCGCGGTCCTTGTGGTAGGCGAGCTGGTAGGGTGCGGGTTCGAGCGCGATGCCCTTGAGCCGTGGATCGGGTGAGGCCTTCAACCGGGCGCTCTGAAACAGCGTGAGGGTCGGTTCGCCGACGATGGAGCTGCCGCTTTGCTGCCCGGCCGGGGTCTTGAGGGTCCACGTCACCATGGTGCCGTTACGGCCCTGGAAACCATCCGCCTGCAGCGGGACGTCGGCAGTGATCGTGCGGACCTCGAGGGAACGTTCGCCACCCGCGACCGCCTCGACCGTCTTCGCGCCCGCTTCGAGCGCAGTCATCAGCACGGGTTTGCCATCGGCGGTGACCGCGTGCAATCTGCCTTCGGTGACCACGACCGTGGGATACTCCGGGAAGAGGCTCTTGGATTCGCGGACGTCCAGGGTGTATTGCGTGAGATCGGGACGATCTTCGATCAGCGTGGCGGTGAACTTCGGTGTGCCAGGCAGCACGATGTCCACCAGGATGGCCCAGACCTGCTCCGACTTGCCGGCGGGCGAGAGGATGGTCCAGCGCGGCATGATCATCTGCACGGTGGCGGTGCCGGCACCGAGCGCCGCCTGATACCCTGGGTTCGGCAGCAGACGGCAGGAGGCGCCCTCGGCCTCTACCTTCACGTAGCGTCGCACCAGCAACGCATCACCTTCGTGTTTGTAGCCGAAATAGATGCCGCAGGTGAGCACCAGCAGGATCACCCCCAGATGGGTGATGTGCGTGCCGATCTTGCGCAGCGTCCACGGCACGCGCACCACGCTCGCGGTGGTCAGGCAGATGCAGATCGCCCCCCACAGGAGCAACGATGCGGGCCCGTTGAACCACTCCATCTCGTTGACTTCGAAGGCCTGGCGAACGGTATAGAGCGCCGAGCCGATGGCTTGATGGAGGAAGACGATGACCAGCAGGGTGAGCGATACCCAGGGGCTGGAGATCGCGCGCGCGATCCGTCGTCCAGGCGACGCCGTGGGCGTGGTGGAGGGAGCGTCGGCGGAGGTGGGGCGGGATTCGTCCATGAGCGGGGGGCACACCCTAGCCGGCACGCGGGAGGCGCCAGTGTCATCCTCGTTACGTGCTTCATGCCTCGGGCGTTGCATGCACATCGCCGATTCTGTGTATGGTCCCCGACATGTCCGCACCCATCCCGGTGATCATTGGCCTGTCCGGTCTGGCGACCGGAGAGGTATTCAAACTCGGCCCCGCCGCTGATGTCTTGATGGGCCGCAGCCGTGACTGCCCGATCAGTTTCCAGCATTTCCGCGCCTGGCTGGCGTTGAGCGAGGTCGACCGCCGGGTCCGCGACCACTTCAACAATGCGGTCAGCCGCAAACACCTCCGCCTGATCACCTCCGGCAGCCTCCTGACGGTCGAGAACCTGTCCTCCACCGGCACCACGGTGGATGGCGAAGTCCTGGAAGGCAGCCGCACCTACGATCTCGGCAAGGCGCCGATCGTGCTGCGCCTGGGCAATGCCGAAGAACGTTTTCGCGCCGAACTGCTGGACGAGGGGGAATCCGACCGCCGCATCGCTTCCCTGCCGGTGGTCACCGAGCCGCACCGCCTGACCGGGGTGCCGTTTCCGGCCGATGACCCCACTCCCCGGGGCAATCCGACTCTTGGGGGTTAGCTACGGGCGTCGCCGGCGCCCTCAGGGGATCTGGCGTGGCCAGCGTAGCTAACGAAGAGGAAGCGGCCGCAGAGACGCGGAGACGCAGAGGAAAGGCGAAACAGGGTTTTTTCGTCTCTGCGTCTCTGCGCCTCTGCGGCCAGAAATCTTGGCTTCACAGCATTCGGTCGCGACCGGCTCCGGGTGGTTTTGCCCGAGCCCGCATCGGCCGCGCGGTTGCGGCCCTGGCGGCCGCCACACACTGCCCGCCCCATGCTGCGCTACCGTGTTCCCGGCTCGACTACCAACCTCGGCCATGGCTTCGACTGCCTGGGCATCGCCCTGGGGGCAGCGAACGTCATCAGCGTCGAGCCCCGTGGCGATGGAATGGTTGAAACGCCCGATGCGCCTGACGAGGGTCTCGCGCGCATGACGGCCACGGTGCAGGAGGCCTGCGCCAAACGCTGGGGTACCATCCTGCCTGGGCTCACCGTGCGGGTGGAGGGCGATGTGCCGGTGGCGCGCGGCATGGGCAGTTCCTCGACCATCTATCTGGGCATCGCTGCGGCGTGTCAGCGCTTGGCCGGCCGGCCATTAGCCAAGCAGGAACTGCTCGAGATCGCCGCTAGCGAAGAGGGTCATCCCGACAACGCCGCGGCCTCGTGCATGGGTGGCTTTACCATCGTCGCCGCCACTCCGGCCGGCCTGCGCTGGAGCCGCATCGACGTCCCGGCCGAACTGGTGGCGGTGGTGGCGATCCCGCCTTTTGAGGTCAAGACCATCGAGGCGCGCCGCATCCTGCCGCCGGAAGTCAGCCGGGCCGATCTGGTGCGCGGTCTGCAGCGCAGCGCCCTGATCACCGCGGTGCTGGCCTCCGGACGGGTGGCGGAGCTGAGCGGATTGTTCGACGATGCTTGGCACGAGCACTATCGTGCGACGGTGAATCCCGGCCTGATCGAAGCGCGTACGGCGGCCCAGGCCGCCGGTGCGATCGGTACCATTCTTTCCGGCAGCGGCAGCACCGTGCTGAGTTTTGCCCTGCGCGACCAGGCTCAGGCGGTGGCCCGTGCAGTCGCGGACGCCTACGCCAGCCGCCAGGTCGGTGCGCAGGTCCGAGTGCTGCCGTTCGACAATGCGGGATTGACGCCAGTCATGGGGTGAGGCCGTGGTGTCTCCACGGCCGATCCGCGCTTATGGGTCCTGGACTTCCGCACCGTGCTGGAACCGCCGCCAGTCTTCCGGCGTGTTGATGTTGGCCAACGCCGGCCACAGCGAGGCCGGCAGGGCGACATGGCGGAAATCACCGTCCGCGATCAGCCGGTGCAGCGCGCGTTGTCCAGCGACCAGCCGCTGTCGGGCGGTGACCAGGCAACGCACGGTGTAGCAGGCGAACAGCGGTTCGATCAAGCCATCACGTTCGGTGACCAGGCCATCGCGCAGCGGCTGCTCGTCGCTGGTGCGCCGCAGCCAGATCAGCGCCTCGGCACTGAGGGCGGGGAGATCACAGGCGATGAGCAGGACGGGGGAGGCGTGATTGAGCGCGGTGGCGAGTCCACCGAGTGGGCCCTGATGCGGGTGGTCGTCGGGGACAAAGCCGACCTCCGGCAGTGGCCACCCGGCAGGACGCAGGCGGCCCACCACCAGTACCGGCAGGTCGCAATGCAGCCCCAGGGCGGCGAGCCGCGGTAGCAACGGGCCACGGCCGTCATCGAGCTGGGCCTTGTCGCGGCCCATGCGGGTCGAGGTGCCGCCGGCGAGAATCACGAGGGTCGGCATGGTGCCTTCCGGTGTGCGGGGGCTTACCTGGGACGCAAGCGCACGGTGACGGTACGGGTCGTGCCACCGGCATCACTGAGGTCGAGGACCAGGCGATCACCGATCTCGAGCGGCACCACCGCCTTCAACCAATCGATCTTCTTCTTCAGGTCGCGGCCGTTGGCGCGCGTCACGATATCGCCGCTCTTCAAGCCGGCGTCCTGGGCTGGACTGTCATCGTCGAGGTGATCGATGAGGATGCGTCCACCCCGTTCATCGATCTCGATGCCGTGGTAGGGGCGACCGGGGATGGTCTGACGTGCCGCCGGGACCATCAGGTGCAGATCCGCCTCGCCCCGTCGCACCACCACCGGAATGGTGATGCCGGCGACAAACGGCAATGAGGCGAACAGGCCGCGAGCGGTATCGACCGACTGGGCTGGTCGACCGGCGATGGACACCAGGCGATCACCGGCGGAAAAAGGTGCGTCTCCCGGTTTGATCACCATCACGCCGTCGCTCTCGGCCTTCAATTCCAGGCCCTTGGGTTGTGCGGTGTGATGGACGTAACCACCTTCCGCCGCCGCCAACACGGGCATGAAAGCGGCGATCTGGGTGCTGGCGATGGCCAGGCCGATGCCGCTGTTGACGCGAAAGCCCGAGACCGTGCGGATCTGACCATTGATGCCGAGCAGCTGGCCGGCGCGATCGAAAAGGGGCCCGCCGGAATTGCCAGGATTCACCGGCGCGTCGCCCTGGATCGCGTCGGTGTAGTCGCCCCGTACGATGCGCGCGGCGCTGAGCACGCCGGCGGTGAAAGTCGGGGTGTCGTCGAGATCACCGAGCCCGAAGGGATTGCCGATGGCGACCACCTCGGCGCCCACCCGCATCGCCTCGACCCCGGCGAACTCGGCAAAAGGCAGCCGGTTGTCCTCCTTCAGGCCTTTGATGCGCAACAGCGCGATGTCGCCCACCGGATCAGTGCCGAGCAGGATGGACGGATGCGAAGCTCCATTGGCGAAACGGACGGTGAGGTCATCGAGATCGTCGATGACGTGGTGGTTGGTCAGCACCAGGCCATCGGCCGATATCAGGACGCCGCTACCGCTGCCGACGAAGACGTAGGTCGCCAGCACCCGTTGAGCGAAGGCACGATCGATGCCGCGGTCGATCTGCTCATCGGCGGTGTACAGCAAACCGATACTGATGAGCACCAGCGCAGCGATCCTGGCGAGGTGCGAGGTGCGAGGTGCGAGGTGCGAGGTTCCTTCCCTTGCGGTGTGCGAGGTCAGGAAGGCTTGCAGTCCGTCGGCGGCCACTGGAAACGCCACTGGCGAAGCGCACTTCGCACTTCGCACTCCGCACGTCGCTCGGCTGTCTCTCAGCTCAGTTCTCATCGCCGAACGCCCTGATCTCGACCTGCATGGTGATGGTCTGCCCGGCGCGCTCGACCACCACCTCGACCTGATCGCCGGCTCGATGACGGATCAAGGCCCGGCTGACCGCCTGCTGGCTGGCGGCGTCGAAGCCATCGACCTTCAGCAAGACGTCATTGCGCTTGATGCCGGCCTCCTCGGCGCCGGTGCCCTTGGTCACGCCGATGATGATGGGACGGCCATCGTCCGGGTATCTGAGTTGTACGCCCAGGCCGATGATGGGCGCGCGTTTGGTACTGATGCCCTCCTTCAGGCGCGGCAGGGCCCGGGTGATGGTGGCGCTGTCGACGAAGAGGGCGACACCGGAATTGATCGCCCATGGCCAGTCATCGCCATCCGGACCGAGCATCACCATCATGCCGACCACGGAGCCCAGGCTGTCGACCACCGGGCCGCCGAGGCTGCCATAGTTCGCCATGGCATCGGTCTGGGCGAACACGGCGTCATTCTGCTGCGTGCGACGGGTCGTGGTTGAGACCACGCCGGTGGTACAGGTGAAGCCGTTGTCGCCAACATGGCGGCCGATCACCGCCATGCCTTGGCCCACCGCCAGCTGAGGCGAGGTCGCCAGGGCGATCTCATTCACCGGCAGGGCGCGTTCAGCCTTCAGCAAGGCCAGGTCGAGCGGCATATTGGTGGCCAGCACCGTGCACCTGATGCTCCCGGAAGGCAGCAGCACCTCGCCCCGTTCGCTGTCGCCATGCAGGTGGCTGGCCGCGGTCAGCAGCAAGCCGTTCTTGGCATCGATGACCAGCGCGGTCACCGCCTGGTCGGTGTAGAACATCTGCTGCTGGTGGTAGTACGCATCCCACCAGCGTTGCAGACGCTCGCGTTCGTGCTTCGGGACCTCCTCGACCAGACGGGCGGGACGCGGCACGGACTGGGGATTCCCCAGCCCCTGCGATCGCTCGAGGTAGACCAGCGCCAGACCGGGAGCGACCGCGGCGGCTGCGCGCACCAGCGCCTGGGTGCGTGGATCGCTGCCCACCGCCGAGCGCGTCACCGGCAGGTCGAGTGCCAGATCCTTCATCACCAGATGGATCGGCACGCTGGTGCCGAGACGGCGTTCACGCGCGGTGCCCAGGCTGACGAGGCCCAGCAGGTTGCCGTTGCCGTCCAGAAGCGCGCCGCCGTGGTTGCCGTCATTCACCGCGGCGTCGATCTCCAGCACCTCACCCCGGTAGGCGGATAGCACCCGGCCACCGCGACCACGCACCGACGGGCTGTCGAGGGCGATGGCGTAACGGCCACTCACGATGCCGCGACTGATGGCGGCGGCGCCGTCCTGCTCCAGGGCGCCGAAAGAGTTGCCGGCCGTCCAGACCTGGTCGCCGACCTTGGCCACGGCGCTGTCACCCAGGCGCAGCGGTAGGATGGTGGCCGGCAGATCGGCGATGCGCAGCATCACCGCCGTGGTGAGCGTGCCACGCCGTTGGATGGTCGCCGTGCGCCGCAGTCCGCCGGCCAGCACCACGGTGAACTGGTGGCCATCAGGGGCTTTCATGGCCGAATCCGGCAGAGCTTCCGCCAGGGTCACCGCCAGGCCATCGGTCGCGAGCACCACCGCAGCGCCGCCGCAGGGTACCTCCTCGGACTTGTCGGAGGGCAGGGCGACGATCCCGTTGGGCGCATCCAGGGCTGCGACGGAACAGGCCACGACGCACCAGAGCAAGGACGACGCAGCCAACCCAGGATGGAGCGTGAGGACCATGGCGTGAGTATGCCGCCAGCCCCCCGGCGTGAGCAAGGGAAAGGTGGTGCAGCTTCGTGCAGCAGGAGCGTACGGGCGGCGCATGGAACCGGTCAGCGTCCAGACCGGCACCATCACCGCGGAGCAGGCTGACGCGTTAATTCGAAGCCTACGGGCGGCGCTGGCGGCTCCGTTTCCCCGGATGCGGCCGCCAGGGCCTTGAGCGTTTCGAAAACGACCTTCAGCGCATGCAGGGTTTCCGACTTGTGATGGCCGAAGGTGGCGGAGTGGCGGGCCATTTCGGATTCGAGCAGACGCAGTCTTTTCGCGAGATCTGCGCTGGTCATGAACTCCTTCCGCAGTCGCACGAAGGTACGCATGATCTCGATGTTGACCGTGACAGCGCGCTCGCTGTTGAGCACGCTCGACAACATGGCGATGCCCTGCTCGGTGAAGGCGTGCGGCAGATAGCGGCGACCACCTCTCGGCTTTGAGGTCGCCATATGCGACCTCAAAGAAGCGACCTCCGTGGGCTTGAGCGCGAACATGAAATCGGACGGGAAACGTTTCCGATTCCTTTTCACGGCCTCGTTCAAGCGTTTGGTCGGGACCCCATAGAGCCGCGCGAGATCTTCATCGAGCATCACCCGATGGCCTCTCAGGAGATGGATGGTGGAAGCGAAGGTGCGGGCGGAGAGGAGTGCACGTGCCATGACGTGGTAGCCTGGACGGACCGCTTACGGGCGCAAGGACATCAGTGGTCTGCTGTCTGATTCCTGTACTCAGCGATCAGCACATCACTTTCGTGCGAGGTGCGGATCCCCCGCCTTGGCGATATCCGTGGGAGCGTGCCCATTCGTCACTCCGAACGGCACATGCACCGTTGGTGCGGTACCGGCCGTCAGGCGGGCGTTCTCAGGTTTGTCGTCGAAGAACAGGTGCGGCCGGAAGGTGCGCATGGCGCGGTCCTTGGGCAGGTCGCCGATGAAGAACGCCTCGTCGACGTTGACCCCCCATTCGCGTAGCGAGGCGATGACTCGACGATCCGCGGGTGCGCTGCGGGCGGTAATGATCGCCGTGCGGATCAGGGGGATGTGGGTGGGGTCGGCGGCTTGACGTTCGCGTTCGGCCGCCTGCACGGCGGCCACCTGGGTCAGCAGGCGCTGCAATGGTCCTGGGGAGAGCGGCAAGGCGGCATTGTCGCGCTCGTGGGCGTGGAAACGTGCCAGTCCCTGCTCCTTGTAGAAGCGTTCGCCGGCATCGTCCGCCAGGACGCCGTCGAAGTCGAAGCCGAGGCGCAGTTCTTCGCCGTCATCGTCAGTGACCAGGCCGGGCATGACCATGCCGGCAGGATACCCGAGGGCGATCGCATCGACGACGTCTTCCGCATTGGCGGAGAGGAACAGGCTGGCTTCGAAGAGGTCGATGTGGTGATACGGCGGTCGACCCCCGGTGAACACCGTACGACTGATGGCGAGCCCGTGATGGTCCAGGGAATTGCGCACCCGCAGGCCGGTATCCGGATCGTTGCGCGAAATGAGAACCACTTCGACCAGCGGGTGGGCGGGATCCGACCGGTTGACCGTCAGCAGGCGGCGGATGAACGGGAAGGCGATGCCGGGAGCGAGGACCTCGCGTTCGTGCTCGCGTTGATAGGCGCGGTAGGCCTCGCGGCCCTGTTCGCGGAAGATCGCATCGGCGGCACCCAGGTCGAAGACCGCGCTGGAGGCGACGGCGATGGTCAGGTGCGGCGCGGTCATGGCGGGAGCATAGGGAGTCGTAGGCGCTGGTCATCGGGATCGGGTGAGTCCGCCTACCGACCACACCCATTCCTGTACGCATGCCCTCATGCGCAAAGAACGTCTCGGCTGCGCATGCCAGACATGCATTTGGTGCATTTCCAACCCATTGGTTGTCCCTGATCGGCAACTGCTCTAGAACGCGCCCCGTCATTCCGCCCTGGAGCCCAGCGTGCACGATCACCAGAACATCCGCGAGGAGGAGCACCCCGGCATGGTCGCGCGTAGTACGCGCACCGGTATCGTGCTGTTCTTCCTCTACCTGGCCCTCTATGCCGGTTTCATGGGGCTGAGCACCTTCGCTCCTGCAGTCATGAAGTCGCGACCGTTCGGCGGACTGAATCTGGCGCTGCTGTATGGGTTCGGCCTGATCCTCAGCGCCATGGTCCTGGCGGTGATCTACCTGTGGCTGTGCACGCGCCCACTTGCGGAAGACGCTGCCACCAACACCGGCAAGGGCGGCTGACATGGCCATCAGCATCTTCCTGTTCTTTGTCGCCATCGTGCTCGGGATCAGCTTCTTCCTCGGCTCGCGGGCCAAGTCGGCGAGCGGCTTTTTTGCCGCGGGCGGCAGCGTGCCCTGGTTCGTCAACGGCATCGCCTTCGCCGGCGATTACCTCTCAGCGGCATCCTTCCTCGGCATCTGCGGGATGATCGCATTCTATGGCTATGACGGGTTCCTCTACACCATCGGCTACCTGGCCGGCTGGGTGGTGGCGCTGTTCCTCATCGCCGAGCCGATGAAGCGGCTGGGGCGTTTCACCTTCGCCGATGCGCTCGACAACAAATTCAATTCGCGCGGCATCAAGATGGCCGCGGCCATCAGTACGCTGGTGGTATCGCTCTTCTATCTGATCCCCCAGATGGTCGGTGCCGGCGTGCTGATCAAGCCACTGCTCGGCTGGGATCATTGGATCGGCGTCAGCGCCGTCGGCAGCGTGGTTATCATCATCGTCGCCACCGCCGGCATGGCCTCGACCACCTGGGTGCAGTTCATCAAGGGCGGCCTGCTGGTGCTGCTGTGCACCATGCTGACCGGCATGATCCTCTTCCGCGGCTTGACGCTCACGCCTGGGAAGCCGGACGCGTACCGCTTCCGGGTGGTGCCCGCGGCCGAGATCACCGCCGCGGCCGGAGCGATCGTCCTGCCGGAGGAAGGTGCCTGGTCGGGGAAACCCTATGTGCGGGTGCAACAGGCCGATGGAAGCGTCGCGGTGTGGCGAAAAGCCGGCGATCAGCTGTCCGAGACCCAGACCGAAGTCGTCGCGGCCGGCCAGCCGAAACTGATCAATGGCAAACCCGCGGGCCCGGACAACGCATTGAAGCCCGTCGGCACCCTGAGCAAGCTGCCGGATGGCAAGACCGAGACCGGCCCGCTGAATCCCCTCACCTTTCTGACCACCATCCAGGACAGCGAGGTGGTGATCTGGAAGAACGAGAAGATCACCGACGGCGGCGTCGCCACCACGGTCTATTACCAGCATCCGACCCTGGGCGCGGATCTGTTGTACGCCGGCGGAAGCCCCACCTTCGCCGGGCTGCGCAAGGACGATCTCGCGGCAAAGATCGATTTCCTCTCGCTGATGCTCGCGCTGTTCTGTGGTACCGCTTCGCTCCCGCACATTCTCATCCGCTACTATACGGTGAAGGATCAGGCCAGTGCCCGCAAGAGCACCATCGTCGGCATCGGTGCGATCGGTTTCTTCTATGTGTTGACGCTCTACCTGGGTCTCGGGGCGATGACCAGCGGTGCACTGGACCCTTCCAACAACAACATGGCGACGCCGCTGCTGGCGCGCAGTTTCAACGAGTTCCTCTTCGCGCTGATCTCGGCAGTCGCCTTCACCACCGTACTCGGGACGGTTGCCGGACTGATCATGGCCGCCTCAGGTGCGGTGGCACACGACATCGTCACCAATGTCATGAAGCTCGATCTGGGCGAGGACCGCCAAGTCAAGGTGGCCAAGCTGGCGGCGGTCGCGGTGGGCGTCCTCGCCATCCTGCTGGGCATCGCCTTCGAGAAGATGAACGTGAATTTCCTGGTCGGCTGGGCCTTCAACATCGCGGCGTCGGCCAACCTGCCTTCGCTGGTGATGCTGCTGTTCTGGAAGCGCACGACCAAGCAGGGCATCACCGCCGCGATCTTCATCGGCATGGTGGTATCGCTCGGTTGGATCCTGCTCAGCGCCCAGGCTTACAAGGACGTCTATGGGCTGGATCCGGCCAACGCGATCGTCCCCTTCAGCCAGCCGGCGATCGTCAGCGTGCCGCTCGGCTTCCTGGTGCTGGTGGTGGTGTCACTGATGACCCAGCGCACCGGTACCGCTGCGGTGTTGGCGGCGAAGCGCTGAGAGGATTCAACTCCGCACACCGCGATAGGACGAGGGCGTGCGCTTCATGTGCCGTTTGAAGGCCGTGGAGAAAGCGAAGGCGTTCTCGTAGCCGACCGCCCCGGCGATGGCTTCGATGCGGCGTCCGCTGCCAGTCAGGAGCGAGGCCGCCCGCCGCATGCGCAGCCAGGTGACGTGCTCGAGCGGACTGCGGCCGATCTGCCGCTGGCATAGCCGCCGCAAGTGTTCGCCACTCATGCCAGCGAGGACGGCCAATTCGCTGAGGATCCAGTGATGGCCCAGGTCGGCGTCGACCTTCTCCCATAAGCGCCAGAGCCGTTCGTCGGTCGCATAAGGCCGGATAGCCCGCTGGCCGAGGAGCTGGATCAACTGGGTCCAGTGATGGACCAGCGCCGGATCATCGGGGCCGACGCACTCGCGGTAGAGTCCCTGGATGGCGTCGTGCAGTGGCCGCGGATCGTAAGGTGCCAACACCGGGGTCGCCGCGGCGATCGACAGCGGATGGCCCGGTCGCTCATCGTAGGAGATCCAACACACGCCCCAGCCATGATTGGCCACCGCGCGATAGGCATGCAGCTTGCCACCAGGGGTCAGGTAGGCCTCACCGGTGCGGCAGGGTTTCCAAGTCCCGTCGATCAGGACTTCACCCGCACCGCTGAAGCAGGCGAGGATCTGGCTGATGTCCGGCTGGTGGCGGACGAAGCTGAAGCCGTCCCGCGCGTCGCTGATGCCGGTCAGGCGGATATGCTGCGCCGCCAGCGGTCGGCAGGTGTCCATGCCGACCATCCACTCGCGGGAATTGGCTCCGATCTGGTGGGTCTCGCGAAGGTCGTCCATGGGTCGGACATGCTGGTTCCCACTGTGGCGAGCTCAACCAGGGAGGGTAGACGTGCAGCCAGCGAAGGCACACACCTCCATCGCCGAGGTTGCCCAGGCTCAACGCTGAGGCCCGCAGCCTTGGCGGCTGCAGGTCGGCACTTACGGTCCTCCGCTCACCGCCGTGGAGTTTTCATGGATCACAACCGCCCGCGTTTCCCCGACCAGGACATCGTCCTGGTGGTTCGCAACCCGCACCGCGCCGGCGCGCTGGGCAAGTTGCTGAGCGCCATCGGCGAGGTCGGCGCGCTGGTCGGCGACCTGACCACCCGCACCGTATCGCCCTACCATAGCATCCGCGAGATCACGGTCTCGGTATACGATGACGATCACCTGGTGCAGGTGCTGAGCGCCATCCGTGCGAATACCGAAGCCGAGGTCATCGAAACCTGCGATCTGGTCTTCGCCCGCCATCAGGGCGGCAAGATCCACTGTGGGCGCAAGCAGGACATCAAGCTGCTCTCCGACCTGCGCTACATCTACACCCCAGGGGTGGCGCGGGTGTGCCGGGCCATCCAGCGGGATCCGGCCAAAGCCCTGGAATTGACCGGCATCGGCAACAGCGTCGGCATCTTCACCAATGGCACGCGTGTGCTCGGTCTCGGTGATATCGGCCCGTTGGCCGGCATGCCGGTGATGGAGGGCAAGGCGGTGATCTATGACCAGTTCGTCGGCATCAGCGCGGTGCCGATCCTGGTCGACACCAAGGACCCCAACGAATTCATCGAGACCGTGGTACGGGTCGCGCCGACCTTTGGCGGCATCCATCTGGAAGACATCCGCATGCCGGACTGTTTCCGCATCGAGGACGAACTCATCCGCCGGCTGCCCAAGCCGGTCATGCACGACGATCAGCATGGTACCGCCACCGTCCTGCTGGCGGCGGTCTTGACCGCCCTGCGCCATACCAACCGCGATGGCCGGCGCGATATGATCTGCGCCCAGATCGGTCTCGGCGCTGCGGGCTTCGGCATCGCCAAGCTGCTGCTGCAGGCCGGCTTCAAGGTCATCGGCGTCGACCGCAACGAATCCGCCTGTGCCCGTATGGAAAACGTCGGTGGCGACATCGCCACGCTCGAAGACGCGATGGCGCACGCCGACATCGTCATCGCCACCACCGGGGTGGTCGGGCTGATCAAGCCGGCGATGATCAAGAAAGGCCAGATCATCCTCTCGTTGTCCAATCCCATCCCCGAGATCTTCCCCGAAGAGGCGCTCGATGCCGGGGCGGCCTACGCCGCCGACGGTAAGAGCGTCAACAACGCCCTGGCGTATCCTGGGTTGTTCCGCGCCGCCCTAGATGGTCGCCGCAAGGCCATCACCCCCGCCATGAAGATCGCCGCCGCCCGCGCCATCAGCTCGTTGGCAGGTCCCGACGAACTGGTGCCCAGCCCGCTGCATCCCGATGTGCATAAGGCCGTGATCGCGGCGGCGACTGACGCATTCAAACGTGAAGAGGCCAAAGCGAAGTAGCTGGCTGTCTGGAAGCCGTCACAGCTGACGTCGTTGGAAATGCCCCTGGAGGGTCTGTGATGACGCTACTGATGGTTCCCCGTGCTTTGCTTTCCCGATTCCTGCGCTCGACTGCGCTCGGTGCGCTGGCGGTGATCCTCATCGCGGGTGAGGCCATGCCCGAGGCGACCGCATGGGATGCCCTACGCACCGCCCACGTCGACACGCTGGTCGCGTTCGTCAACGCGGGGGGCGACAACAAGGCTGGCTCCCTGGAACTGGACGTGCGACAGGAGGCCGCCGCCTTCGCTCGCCGGATCGACAACAAATCTACCAAGCTGAAAAACCTCTTCGCGCGCAAACGCGCGATGACGGTGGCCGAGGCCGAGGCCGATCGGGTCTTGCGCACGACGGTCGCGGCGCAGGAGAAGCGCCGCCTGGAAACGGAAGGCAAGGACGGAAACGCCGAGTTCCGTCCAGACGTGGCTACCGCCGAACCACAGACCCTGCCCGCAGAACTCGAAACACTGCGTCACCGCATGCTCGTGGAACAACTCGACTTCGCGCTGCGCATCTCGCTCGATCCCGACGAGCAGCCGCTGGTGGTACTGCGCAAGAGCATCCTCACCCAGATCAAGGGCGTGATCGGTCCGACGCGCTGGGCGTGGGAGAGACAATTCAAAGAACACGTCGAGCGCGCGCTGGCAGCGAAGTACGAGCCATGGAATTTCACCTGGACGTGTGGTGCGGATGGCTGGGGTGAGCTGGTCCTCAGTCAGGACGGCCCGGTGGTGAAAGGCCGTTGGCGTGAGGGAACCCTCACCGCACAGGTGAAAGGCCGTTCGCTCGAAGGTATATGGCAGAGCACCAGCGAGAGCGGCAAGAGTGACAAGGGCACCTTCACCTTCACCTTGAGCGATAGCGATCATGGTTTCGATGCGCGCGTCAGCGGCGGGGTCGGTATCGCCAAACATTGGAATGCGCTGCGCAAGGACGTGGCGGACAAGCTGATCACCACGACGGTGACGGAAGAATCCGAGGCGACCCCGGAAGCCAAGCCTGCGCAGTGAGCGTGGGGGACTGGATCCGGCCTCCCCTGCCTGAGCGAACCGCCGCGCGGGGGGGCTGGGCAGCTGCCGACGGGACGTTGGCTATGGATTGCCGGGCTGGGGATTTCAGCCCCGTCGGGCGCAGGTAGGGTCATGCCGACTACCGAGCGTCACCACGCGAACGAGGTTTCCCATGCTCAGCGCTCCCATGCTGCTCCAGGTCCGCCGCTTCGCGCCGTTGATGGAGCTGCGTGGCATCAGCACCCGTGACTGGGCGCACACCGCCGATACCAGCGAACTGACGCTGAAGCGCTACCTGGATCCCCACACGAAAGTCGGTGACGAGAAGGTGCTCGCCCGCCTGCTGGCCGAGGTCGAGTGCTTCATCGTGGTCGAACCAGATGGACCGATGAGTGCGGCCTGGGCCGCGTCACTGAAGGCGACGGTCCGAGCCTCCTTCGAGGAATCACTGCGGCGCTGAAGAGCCTGAGCGATCAGCACGGGGAACGCCAGGTATAGTGGTGCGGCTGACCCCTCCTACTTTCCGACCAACGATTCGAAGTACGCCAGGAGAGAACCAAGCTCCTCCGGCGTGAGATTGGCGACCAGGCCAGCAGGCATCATCGAGTTCTTGTCTTCACCGCGTTTGACGATGTCGGCCGATTTGATCTGGACCACCTGGCCGACGATGTTGCGCAATTCGATGGCATCGGCGCCTTCGCTGGTGACGAAACCCATCAGTCGTTGGCCATCCTTCATATCGAACCAGCGGGTGGTAAAACCCTGCGACATCTTTTCATTCGGTTTGACGATCGACTCGATCAGTTCCGAGCGGCCGTATTGTTTGGCGACCTCGCCGAGGTATGGACCCTTCTGCGGGCCGTCCTTGGTGATGGTGTGGCAGGCGACGCAACCCTGGCGCAGAAACAACTGTTCGCCGAGCTTGGCGTCGCCCTTCGCACCGAGCGCCCCCGCCATGACTTCTTCATAGCCGAGGTTGGCGATGACCTTCCCTTGGGCGTTCTTCGCCGACGCCTGGGCCTTGGCCAACAATTCGGCATCGGCTTGGCCGTTGCCGCCCTTCGCCACCGTGCCAGCGATGCCATCGATCGTGAGCTTGTAGAATTCGATCTGCGCCGCGACGTGGGCGGCGGCGTCACCGCCCTTGGCGGCCTCGGCCTTCAGCGCCGCGGCAATGGCGGGCGTGCCGGCCCAGGTGGCACGGGCATAGTAGGGGCCCTGGTGTTCGGGGCGCGTACCCCACCAGTGTTTGCGATCCCATTCGCCTTCCTGATGGAAGAGGTGGGCGAGGGTATTGATCAGCAATTTTCGTTTCTCGCTGGTGGCCGACTCGAGGCGCGCCACCAGTCCGGTCACCATCTTCTCGTGATGGAGATTGCGGGCGGCCCACAACGTGCCGGCGACCTGCTCAGGAGTCGTTGCGGCGTCGTATCCAGCGAGCACCGCGTCGACTCCCTGGAGGGCGACCAGGGTGCGCACCGCCAGGTGCGCGATCAGGCGCCCTGGGCCTTTGGCGTCGGCGGCCACGGCGGTGAGCGGTACGACCAGCTTGGCGGCCTCAGGTCGGCCAAGGCGGTTGAGGCCGATGAGCGCTTGCGCCACCACCCGCGGGTCGGTGCTGGAGAGGGCCTTGGTATAGAGCTCCAACGGCACGCCGGCGAGCTGGGATTTGCGGTCGGTCAGCGCACGTAGCACATACTCCTGCACCGTGGCGTCTTTGGCCAAGGCGATCAGGGTGTCGTGCGCCTTGATGCCATCGAGCTGCTTCAGCGTGAAGATGGCCGCCACCCGCACGGCGAGCGCGGCCTTGGAAGCGGCGAGCACGGCCAGATCCTTGCTCACCGCCGGCTTGGTGCCCCGGCGCAGCAGCTCGTTCTGGGCCTGCTGGCGGCATACCGCGCTGGCAGAGGCGAGGTGCACCTTGACCAGGTCGGCCTCGCTGGCCCTGGCCAGATCCGGGAACACCGCCGGCTTGATCCCGGTCGGCGCGTAACGGAGCACGGCACCGACCTTCTCACCGTTGTAGGTGAAGACCGCACCCCGCCAGGATGCCGCATAGAAATTGCCGAAAGCGTCGACATCAATGTCGGTGACGCGTTCGATCTTGGCCCATTCCTTCTGCTCGCCGACCACATACCCAGGGCCCTGCGGCGTGACCTGATTGTGGTAGATGGTCGAGGTGCCCCAGTCGCAGGTCAGCAGGGCACCGCCGTCGAGGCCGGGCACGCCGGGTTCGGCGACGAACAACGAGCCCACCGCCGAGCCACCGCCATAATCGTGCAAGGGCTGGATGATGTCGTCGCTGAAGCGTTTGTAGAGCGAGGGATAGCCATATTCCCCGGTCTGCACCAAGTGGGTCAGCCGGCTGTTCCAACCGTCGCCGTCGTTGGTGTTGTCGCGCAGGAAACCATTCAGCAGGGGATCCATCGCCACGTCGTAGATGTTGCGGTTATGGGTGCCGTACATCTCGATCTCGGATCCATCCGGACGGATGCGCAACACGCCGCCGCCGCGCAGGCTGACCGTGCTGCCGTCGCTGCCTTTCGCGTCCGGCAGCCCGAAGTCGCCGATCGCGCAGTAGATCCACCCGTCGATCGCCTGGCGGATGCCATTGCTGGTGTGATCGGCGGGATGTTTGTCGAGGCCGTAGCCGGCATTGACGACGATGTCCTTGATCTGATCGGCCTTGCCATCGCCGTCGCTGTCACGGTAGGTGGTGATGGTCGGCGGATGCAGCACGGTCAGCGTCTGCCCGTCCCAACTCAGGCCACGAGGGCTGTCGACGCTCGCGACAAAGGTGTCGAACTTGTCCGCCACTCCGTCGCCATTGGTGTCCTTGGCGCGTACGACCGAACCGAAGTTCGGTTTCTTGTCGAGCGAGCCGTTCTTGTCGATGGCGACGAAGACCTCGCCGGTCGGCGTCGCGCAGACTTGCACCGGATAACTGATCTCGGGTGGTTGGGCGAACAACGTCGCCTCAAAACCGTCGGGAATTTTGCGGGTGAAGGCCCGGAGAGCGTTGGACAGGGGCAGCTCGGGGATCGTGACGCCCGGCGGCTTGGCGATGGTCGCCGGCTTGTCGCCGTCATAGGTGAACGAGACCTCCACCCAATCGGCGTGATCATTGCCGGTTCCATCGCCGCCATCGGTGACCAGCAGCAGCAGCCGCTTCACGCCGACGAGTTTGACCGCAAAAGGCTTGGCGGCCTCGCCCGAGCTCATCACGCCACTGCGAAAGAGGATCTTGTCATCCGCGATGATGGCGAACTCCACCGACCCGGAACCATTCTGCGCATCGTCGAGTCCGACCAGACCGGAGACCTGTTGCGTCCGGCCGTCGAGCTGCAGCCACAGTTCACTGACCGAATGAGTGCCGAGCCCCTTGGGGTAGATTTTCTTGGCGATCGTGAGCGGTCTGCCACCACCGACCGTCTGATTGGTCTTGGGCGTGTTCCAACCCTGGACAGTCTTGCCCAGATCGAGTTCCGTGAGCCCGATCTCTGCCGCCGCGGCGAATGAGGTGAACGACAGACCGGCGAGGGCGGTGGTGAGCGCGAGCAGACGTTTCATGGGCAGAGGACTCCGGTTTCCTGGCACATACGTGGAGTGGCGCCCAAGCGTTTCAAGCCGCCCGGTCACGGTGGCTGCCAGGCGATATTCTTCCACGTCGACATTCCCGAGGGGAAGCAGGTGCAGGTGTGAGCAAACAAGATGAAACGTCGGGGCCTCTGGTGCTGTGACGAGGTGGACACACCATGTTCGCGATGCCCGCACCCACCGCCCTTCCGTCTGCGCACGTCGACCCGCTCCAGGTCCGCATCGATGCGGCGGTGGCGCGGGTCCGTCAGGGCGACCGCGAAGCCTATCGTGACGTGATCGAGGTGTGCGAGGCCCGTTTGCGTCTGGTGGTCGCAGGCGTGTTGCCGGACCCATCGCAAGTCGAAGACGTGGTGCAGCAGGCCTTCGTCCTCGCCTACACCAAGCTCGATCAGTATCGCAGTGGCACCGGCTTCATGGCCTGGGTGGCGACCATCGCGCGCTACGAGGCCTTGAACGAACGCCGACGCTGGCTCAGCGAACGGTCGATGCGCCAACGTTACGGCGCGGAGCTGCGCATCGAACAGTCGATCGGTCCGGAGCCGGAACCCCTCGACGGGCTCGACCAGGCCACCGTCGCGGTTCTGCACGCCTGCATCGAGGCCCTCCAAGGCCGCGCCGCTGCCGTGGTCAGGGCACACTATTTCGAGCAATGCGACAACGAGAAGATCGCCAGCGATCACGGCCGCACCCCCGCCTGGGTGCGACTGGTGCTGCACCGCGCCCGTCAGGCGCTGGCCGACTGCTTGAAGCTCAAACATGGAGTCCGTTGTGGCGAATCCTGAAGCGATCGACGTGGATCGTTTGGTCGCCGACCACCTGGCGGGCGACGAGGCCGCCGGCGAAGCCCTGGCCGAGCTCGTCACACGTGATCCGCAGGCGCGCCGTCAGGTCAGTATGCATCTGGCGCTTGATCGAGCCTTGAACCAGCTGCGCGCGCCCGCCATCGACATCGCCCAGGTGCTGCGCGCGTTGCCTCAGGCCCGCACCAGCAGCATGCCCTCGCGGGTTCTCAGTCAGATCGCACGGCGGGAAGCCCAGCGGCGTTGGAAAGCCTTGGTTCCGCTCGCGGCCGCGGCGCTGGTAATGATTGGGGTCTTTGGCCTGCTGTGGAGGCGACCAGCGCAGCCCTCCCTGGAATCCGTTGCGCCGGAGGTGGCGTTGTCGTCGACGCCGATGCCGATGCCGATGGAGCGCGCGATCCTGCGCAGCTCGCCGCATGCCCAGTGGCCGCATCAACACATCCCGGTCGATGCTGCGGGCCGGGTGACCGCGAGCCGCATCGATCTGCGCGCTGGGCTGGCCGAACTTGAACTGCCCTCGGGTGCAACGTTGGTGCTGCAGGGGCCGACGGTGCTCGATCTGACCGGCGTCAATAGCGCACGACTGCTGCTTGGTCGCCTCACCGCGTATGTACCACCGCGGGCAGTCGGTTTCATCCTCCGCGCGGAAGGCGTGCAGGTGGTCGATCGCGGCACCGCCTTCGGCATCGGCCAGGATGTCGGCGGTATCGCCGAGCTGCACGTCTTCGCCGGAGCGGTGGAGGCGGCGACGCGCATCGATGGAATCGAGACCGTCCGTCGCCTGCATGCCGATGAGGCGGTGCGCATCGATCCGCGCGGCGGCAGCTGGATGACGGTGCCGTGCGACCCCAGCCGCTTCATCCACGGCTTGCGGCCACGAGGCCTCACCCTCGATCTCGCGGATCTCGTCGCCGGTGGCGACGGCTTCGGGACGGCGGCGGCGGATGGCATCGATCCGCTCAGTGGCGAACTCTTCACCGGTCCCGCGACCGGAATCCTGCGTGAGACGCAACCGGTCTACCGCCGCTCACGCAATCCTTGCATCGATGGGGTCTTCATCCCGGACGGCAGCAGAGGCGACACCGTGATCGATTCCAGCGGACGCCGTTTCCGCTTCCCGAACACCGCGGGCGCCGGTTACGACATCATCCGCCGTGGTGGTACCTACGATACGCCACAACATGGTGGGCGCCCGCAGCAGCCGGGCATTCCGCCCATCTTCGGTGGCATCGACTACCGGGCTCCGGGGCACAATGCGCTCGGCATGCATGCCAGTGTCGGTATGAGCGTTGACCTCCAGGACGTCGCCTACCGCCATCCAGGACTCCGGGTCGACCGTTTCAGCGCGATGGCCGCTAACGTCGGACGCAAGGGCAGCACCGGCCGGGCCGATATCTGGGTGCTGCTCGATGGCGAGTTGATGGCGTATTACCAGGGGGTGACCCCCGACACCGCACCGATCGCCCTCGATTTGCGCATCGCCGCCGACCAGCGTTTCCTCACGCTGGTCTCCACCGACGGCGGGAATGGCAACGGCCTCGACTGGATCACCCTGGGTGATCCCAAGCTGCATCTGGTCGAGGCACGATGAGAGGCGCTCACTTCAGAACGTGAGCGCCATCGTCAGGTAGGGCGCGAAACCGCGCAGCGTCACTTCGACCTCTTCCTCGAGACCATTGGGTTCGATGTTGCCTTGCGCGTCCTGCACGTCGAAGGCGAAATCGGCTTGGCCGAAAGCGACCAGGTAGCGCACGCCCAAGCCGAACAGGAACGAACGTTCCTGGTTGTGGGCGAAGATCGTCAAGGCGGCCCCGGCCTCCTCGTAATCACCGTTGCCGCTCTTCTCGACGCGGAACTCTGGACCCTCGGCGCTGACTCCGCGATCGCTGATGCGCGCAGTGCCTACGCCGACGAAGGGACCGAGTTCCATCTCGAGGTAGCTGCTCATGCGCAGCGACAGCGCGAGGTAGAAATCCACGCCCATGGTGGTCATCTCCATCGGGCCGGTCGCCCCAGGGATGTCGCGTGTGCCCGGAGCGAATTCCTGGTTGTCCTGGTCACCGTAGAAGAACCACGCCCCGCCCACCAACGAGAGCCGGGGATTGAACTCCACCAGGCGGGTGACCAGGCCGGCTTCCAGCCGCCAACCGGCGCCCAGTTCCGCGGTCTCTCCGCTGAGGCCGAACCCCTCCGAAGGCACCCGATACGTCACCTCGACATAGTCGGATTTCGGCATGGCGATCACCGATACCCGGACGTCGACCGGATTCCCTTCGGAGGCCGCGGCGTCCGCAGCGAACAGCAGGAAAGAAAGCAGGACGAGGCGCAGGTGCATGGAGACTCCGGATTCGGGCGCGGCAAGCAGTGACGGTGCGGGATACTCGAATCCACTCGTGGATGGTCAATCCGGTGTTAGGACCGATGTCGATCACGCCGGTGGTCAGACCTCCTTCCGACCTCTGCGATGCGCTTGCCACCACCTCATCCCTGAGCCTGTGATGCCGCCTGACGGGCAGTGCGGGATGAACCCGTTGGTGACAACAAGTCGAAGAGCTCATCGTAACAACCACAGCCTACATAAGGCTTTCCGGAGAAGCACACATGCGCCAAGACAAATCATCGACCACCCGAGATGGAATGCACAGAGCTCCCGTGGCGCTCTGGACGCAGCCTCCGGGCAGCTATGGTCGCGGTCCCTCCATGAGTACCGCCACCACGCTTCTGCTCTCCTGCTGCGCCCTGGCGCCGCTCGCCACCGTGGTGCAGACCGCCGAGCAGGTTCTGCATGGATTCACCAAGACCCGCCTGAGCGAACAATTCTTCAGCGAGGGCGCCGCCATCGGCGACTTCAATCAGGATGGCGTCGGCGATGTCGCCAGCGGTCCGTATTGGTACGCCGGTCCGGGCTACACCAGCAAGCACGTGATCTATCCACCCAAGCCTTTCGATCCGAACAATTACAGCGACAACTTCCTGGCCTATGCCCACGACTTCAATGGCGACCGGCGCGATGATGTGCTGGTCCTGGGTTTCCCAGGCAAGGAAGCGATCTGGTATGAAAACGCCGGCAAGGACCTGCCGTGGATCCGTCACGTGGTATTCAATGTGGTCGACAACGAGTCGCCCGCCTTCGCCGACGTCACCGGTGACGGCAAACCCGAGCTGCTGTGCATGAGCGAAGGTTTCGTCGGCTATGCCACGGTCGACTGGAAGGAGCCCGCCAAGCCGTGGACCTTCCATAGGATCACCGCGAAAGGTGGCTGGCAGCGCTTCACCCACGGGCTGGGCTATGGCGACGTCAACAAGGACGGTCGCATCGATCTGTTGACGCAGGAGGCCTGGTGGGAACAGCCCGCCGACACCGCTGGCGATCCGCAGTGGGTCAAACATGCCGCTGATTTTGGCGGCGGTGGCGCGCAGATGCTGGTCGACGATGTCGATGGCGATGGCCGCAACGATGTCATCACCAGCCTCAAGGCCCACGAGTGGGGCCTGGCTTGGCATCAGCAGCAGACCGACGGTTCCTTCAAACGTCATCTGGTCATCGGCGAGAAGGAAGTGGACAGCCCCTTCGGCGTGAAGTTCTCACAGATGCACGCGCTGGCGCTGGTCGACATCGACGGCGATGGGCTGAAGGATGTGGTCACCGGCAAACGGTATTGGGCGCATGGCCCCAAGGGTGATCCCGAACCGCTGGCGCCGGCGGTCCTGTACTGGTTCCAGCTGACGCGTGCGGCGACCGGCGCGACCTACGTACCGCATCAGATCGACGACGATTCCGGCGTCGGCACGCAAGTGACCGTTGGCGATCTCAATGGTGACAAGCTGCCGGACATCGTGGTCGGCAATAAAAAAGGCACCTTCGTCTTCACCCATACCGCCATGCGCGTCGATCCCGATGCCTGGCGCCTGGCCCAGCCCAAGCCGCGGCGCTGAATCGCCGACGTCACCCAAGAGGAACTCCGCATGCGTCTGACTCTCGCCGCCTCGATGTTGTCCCTGCTGCCTGCCATCGGCGCGTTCGCCGCCGACGGGACGAGCCCTAAGGACAGCCTCGCGTCCATCACCGTGCCCGCTGGTTTCAGCGTGCAGTTGGTGGCGGCGGAGCCGGAGATCCGTCAACCGGTCGCGTTCACCATCGACGATCGCGGTCGGCTCTGGGTGCTGGAGAACCTGAGCTACCCCGAGTGCCCAGGCAAACTCGAGAACCGCATCGTCATCCTCGAGGATGCCGACGGTGACGGCAGCGGGTGGACGCAAAAGGTCTTTGTTGACCGGCTGCCCTTCGCCACCGGCATCCAGGTTGGTTTCGGCGGCGTCTATGTCGGCGCGCCACCGGCCCTGCAGTTCTTCGCCGACAAGGATGGCGATGACAAGCCGGACGGTGCTCCCGAAATCCTGCTCAATGGCTGGGGCTGGGAAGATACCCACGAGACGCTCAACAATTTCATCTGGGGTCCGGACGGCTGGTTGTACGGCACCCAGGGCGTGTTCACCCATTCCAAGGTCGGCGCTCCTGAGACGCCGGCCGATCAGCGCACCAAGATCAATGCCGGAGTGTGGCGATTCCATCCCATCACGAAGAAATTCGAGATGTATTGCGAAGGCGCCAGCAACCAGTGGGGCATCGACTGGAATGACCAGGGCCAGGCCTTCTTCACCGCCTGCGTCATCCCCCATCTCTTTCACGCGATCCAGGGCGGCCGCTACCAGCGCCAAGCCGGGCAACACTTCAACCCGGCGACCTACGCCGACCTCAAGACCATCGCCCAGTTCAAGTACGAGCGGGCGGCGTACTGCGGGGCGACCATCTACCTGGGTGGTCTCTTCCCGGCCGAGTACCGCAATACCCTGCTCTTCAACGACATCCACATGTCGAAGATCCGCAACGAAGGCCTGGTGCGCAAAGGTTCTGGTTTCATCGACGAGAAGCGCCCCGACTTCGCCGTCGCCAGCGACAGCTGGTTCCGCACCCTGAGCATCCAGTACGGCCCCGATGGCGGGGTCTTCGTCAACGACTGGTTCGATCGCGTCCATTGCCATCAGCAGCGCGCCGAGACCGATCGCAGCAACGGCCGCATCTACAAGATCGGCTATCAAGGTATCAAAGCTGCCGTGGTGGACCTGGCCAAGCTGGACGACGCGGCGCTCGTCGCGCAGCATCTCAACGCCAATGAGTGGTACGTCCGTCACGCCCGCCGCCTGCTGCAGGAGCGTGGACCCAATCCCGCGGTGCATGCGGGCCTGCTCCAGATCCTGACCGGCAACACCGACGAGACGCGCAAGCTGCGCGCGCTGTGGACGCTGCACTGCACCAAAGGGCTGAGCGAAACCGTGGCGCTGACCCAGCTCACAAGCGACGCGGAATACGTGCGTGCCTGGACCATCCAGCTGCTGTGCGAGGATCAGGCGCCGTCAGCAGCGGTGATCAGCGAGTTCGTGCGCCTGGCCAAGGAGGATCCCTCGGCAGTGGTGCGCCTCTACCTGGCTTCGGCACTGCAACGCCTGCCGCTCGACAGTCGTTGGGACATTGCCGGACACCTCGCTGCGCACGCGGAAGACAACGGCGATCACAACCTGCCACTGATGGTCTGGTACGGCATCGAACCCGCCGTGGCCAAGGACCGCAAGAAAGCCATCGCCTTGATGAAGGCGAGCAAGTTCGACCGCCTCCGCGAGTTCATCCCCAAGCGCATCGGCGGCGCCGGTGGCGGGGATGACGACCTCTAGGTCTCTGCTCGACGACCACCGACCCATGGGACCCGTCATGCGACCGCTCGCCCTGCTGCTCTGCTGTACCGCCTTGTTCATGCCGATGGCGCGGGCCAGCGATGCCAA
>JANPIY010000120.1:0-6128 GCA_031425255.1 Planctomycetota bacterium | reverse complement strand
TCGCCGGCGGGGATAGACGGCTGGGTCGGCGTCGGCACCGGTGCTGCAATGTCCGTGGGCAAGGCCGCGAGATTCGGCACCTCCGGTTCCTGCACCCGACGGCCATCGCTCAGGCGGCTCCAGTCGGCGCACAGCAGCAGGTCGGAGCCCGGCAGCTCGGCCTTGACCTCGCATGAGCAGGCGCCGGCGACGAACCCGCACCAGGCGGTGATGTAGTTGGGGTCGATCTCGTCGCCGGCCAACTGGGCGATGGCCCGGCCCTGACCAGAGACCATCACCGTGAACGGCTGCCCGGGTTTCGGCTGCGGTTGGAAGGTCGCACTCAGCAGCCCGATGAATCCGGCTTCCGCCGCCGTCGTGCGGGCGATGCGCACGATGGGGAAGGAGATGCGCAGCGGCGTCTCGCTCGGAGCCAGGGTCGCGTCACCGCTGTCATCGGCGCTGGGGTCGGGCAGCTTCAACTCCTGCTCCGCAGCCGTGAGCGTGGCGCTCAAGCGGGCAAGCGCCGCGCTGTCCGCGGCCTCATCGCCGCTTTCGATGAACAACCAGACCGCCGAGTCGCCACCCAGCAGATGGTCGACCACGCGCTGGCGGGCGGGCGAGATGAGCAGCGACCGCACCACCTCGAGCGTCGCCGCACCGGCGAAGGCCACGCCGGTGGCGGCGCCGTGCCCCGCGAAGCGCAGGGTCGCGTGCGGCATGCTCAGCGGCTTCTGGCCGTCCCACGCCTGCGCCGCTCGTGGGCTCAGAGCGCCGGTGACGTCGGCCCACTCCACCAGCACATTGGCCTGGACGCTGCCGCTCCGCACCAGCGCCTCGATCTCGGCGGCCAGGCGGGTCTCCGCGGCACCGAGCGGCCCCTGATGGAAGATCCACAGTTCGTAGGGACTCGGTGCCCAGCGTTCGAGGGCATAACGGAACACCGGGACCGAACAGCCCAGAGCGCACGACCAGCACAGCAGCAGCAGGACGAGGGCGCGCACGGAACCAGCCGAGAGATGGTGTCGACGCGCTGAGGTGAGACGGGTGGGTGCGGTCATAGGTTTGAGTCATGGCCTGCTGCGGGCGGACGCCGTCTGCCGCCGTTGGCCGATGCTGCAGAGGGTCGCCCCCCCAGAGACATGTTCTTGTCGGATTGCGACCACCTCCGCGCCTAGAATATCACAAGATCGGGTGGTTCGCCGGGGTGGCTTGGCGTGGGTGGGACCGCACCACCACCGGCCGACGCCCTCGGCCGCGCCTCGCACGACACCCCTCCCAAAGTCACCAGCACGAGCTCGCTGGTGCTCTGCAGACCTAGCACCAGACAAGAGTTAGCGACTATCTCGCCCGCGCGCCCGAACTCCTGGCAATCAGGTGATGCCGCTCTGTCAGCCTCACCGCCAGCCGCGATTCGCTATCCTCCGTGCCGCCATCGCCGGTGCGATCTCCTCGCGATCGCCCGGCGACAGCACAGTCACGGCCCCTCCCCCCGCGCCCATTCGTTTGTCTTATTACGTCGTCCCATTCGCAGGAATCGTACAAGCATGCCCCCCACCTGGCGGGTCATGCTGCGCCCCCATCCATGCGGACCACGATCGGTCTGTGCATGGGAAGAGGCGGACATGAACGTTGCCCATCCAGTCCATGTCCACGGCGGCATGGGCACGGCATCACGCGCACCACGACGATCCCGCACCATCCGTTCCGGCCTCGTCCTGTTGACGATGTGGGCCTGCACCACCAGCGCCGCGGACACCGAACCGCCAACCCAGACCAGCGCCCTGCCCACCACGGTCGTGCTCGACCTGGTGCGCAGCGATCTCGCCGCCGGACGACGGGAACTCGCGCGCAAGAACCTCCTCCTGCTGCTCGATCGTCAGCCTGGTCAACCCGAGGCGGTGGCGCTCCTGGCCGCGCTCGATCATCCCCAGCCGAGCACGACCCCTTCTGGGGCCGTCGCTGGCGGCGATGAACTGGCGCGCGAAGCACGCCTCGCCGACGGCCGACGGCTGTTCAGCGAGGCCCAGGACGCGGTTAGCCGTCAACGCCTGGACGCGGCGCTCGCTCTGCTCGAACGCGCCGAGGCGGCGCTCGGCGAAGGACTCGGTGAACCGGTCGTGGATGACCTGCGTCAACGCATCGTCACCTACGCCACGCTGGTGCGCCGTGAGATCGCGCAGCGGCATGGTCCCAACCGCGATGGTGCCCGGCGCGAGGCCGAGCGCGTGCGCGCGCGCCTGCTGCGGCAAGAGCAGCAGACCCTGTCCGAACGTTTGCACCGCATCGAACTGCTGGAAGGACGCCAGCTGTTGCAGACCGCCTTGGCCGACTGCCGGGACCTCCTGCACGATCATCCTGAATCCGCCGCCGTGCGCGCGTTGTTCCAGCGTCTGCTGGACGCCAGCCATGAGCAGCTCGCGCTCGATCTCGGTGAGCGCCGTCATGAACTCTATCAGGAGATCCATGAACAGATCGCCCGCTCGATGATCCCAAGGGCGAGCGATGACGGCGTGCTTTTTCCAAAAGACTGGGCCGAACGTCATCCGGCGCAGGACCACCTGCTGGCGCGGCCCCAGACCGTCACCGACGAAGACCGCATCGTGCGCGAGCGGCTGCTGCAACGCACCACGTTGAATACCGACCAGGGTAATGCGGTGGAACTCCTGCGCGCCCTCGCCCGCGCCCACCATATCAATGTGATCATCGCGCCGGAGGTGATCTCCGCCGACCACCTGGTGACGATCAAGGCCCGCGAGCTGACGGTCGAGCATGCGCTGGGGTGGATCTGCCGGCTCATCGGCACGCGTTGGAGCGTAGGCAACGGCGCGATCTACATCGGCGCGGATGCAGAGGAGCGCGTCGTCACCGCCCTCTACGACATCGGCGAATCGCTGTTCCAGGTGCGCGACCAGCACCCGCCGTGGGAGATCGGCGTGGTGCCCAACCCTGATGCCGCAGCCGGTGCCGGTGCCACCTTCGGCGCGGCCGTGGGCCCCGACGACCTGCCCGCCATCGCGCCCGAGGATCTGGTCGATGACATCACCCAGGCGGTCAGCCCGGCGACCTGGAACCGGCCTGATTGCTCCATCACCATCCGTCACACCAGCCTGCTGGTCACCGCCCCCAGCGCGGTGCATGTGCTCATCGATGAACTCCTGCGCGCGCGCCTCCAGCAATCGCGCCTGATGGTGGGCGTCGACGCGCGCTGGGTCACCATCGCGGATTCTTACCTGGAGGAGATCGGGGTGCGCTGGACCACCACCGACAGCCTGCTGACGCTGCCGCTCCCAGGCACCAGCGGCGTGCGGCGCGGCACCTCGGGCTTCGATTACAGCGGTGAGTTGATCAACAACCTGCCCGCGGCCGCCATCACCCCGGCACCCCCCACCCTCGGCACCGGGCTGAGCCTGAGCAGCGTGCTGATCGATTCGTTGCAGCTCTCCGCCATCCTCACCGCGGTCGAGCGCAATCAGCGCGCCAACACGGTCGAAGGCAGCGAGTTCGTCACTTTCAACGGCGTGCGCGCCTACTGCTTCTTCGGTACGCTGCTGTCGTACATCGGCGGCTACGATGTCGCGCCTGGCGCCGGTGACGGCCTGAACGCAACCTTGACCCCGACCGTCACGACCCTGCGCCTGGGGGCGATGCTCAACGTCAAACCCTTCGTCAGCTCCGACCGCAAGTACGTGTTCATGGAGATGCAGTCGACCCTCGCCCACCTGCAGAGCTTCGGCGCCGAAAGCATTTCGGTCATCCGCACCTTTCCCGTGGGTTTCGATCCCGATGCCAACAACGGCCAGGGTGGACCGATCGTCGGACAGGTGCAGCAGAACTTCGGCATCGAACTGCCCAACGTGGCCTACACCGAGGTCCACACCTACCTGCGGATCCCCGACGGCGGCACCATCCTGGTGGGTGGCTGGGGCCGCTACATCGAACAGAGCATGTCGACCAAGATCCCGTTCCTGGGTCATCTGCCCTTCATCGGGCGGTTGTTCGGTCAGCGCGGGCGGCATAGCGACCGTCACCGTGAGACCCTCCTGGTGACCGTACGCGTGATGGATTACGGGGAGCTCGAAGAGCGCCAGTAGCGCTGGGATGCCGAAGGGTGGGCGGGGAACCTGCACATCCGTCAAGCGACGGAAGAAGAATCGGCCGCAGAGACGCAGAGACGCAGAGGAAACACGAAGCAGGGCCTTTTTCGCCTCTGCGCCTCTGCGCCTCTGCGGCCAAATATCGTGGCTTTGCAGCATCGGGACCCGGCGCGATAGCACAGGGGGTTGGTGAAATTCCGCACAAGGTTCCCCCAACCGACGCAAGAAGACCCCCGCTCTTGGGGTAGCCTTGCCGTCAGTGCCAGCCCCCACGCCCCAAGCCCCCCCTTCCCCGCTCGGCGCGGTGCCCGCGCATCGTCGGCGCCACGCCCTGGGTCGGCTGCTCACGGCCATGGGGTTGAGCATCTGCCTCCTGCCGGTGGTCGGCGCCAGCGACGTGCTCGAGGTCGCCGGCGTGCGTGGCGGCCTTTGTGTACACCTGGGTTGCGGCAACGGCGTCCTGTTGAACGAACTCGCCGATGAACGGCGATTCATCCTCCATGGTCTGGAGTCGGATTCCGCGGCCGTGGCGACGGCGCGCAAGGCCCTCAGCGCGCGCCGCGTCTATGGCCAGGTGTCGGTCGAGGAATGGAACGCCAAGACCCTGCCCTACGCCGATCACGTGGTGAACCTGCTGATCACCGACCTGCCCACCGTCATGCCGCAGGCGGAGATCATGCGCGTCCTCGCTCCAGGCGGAGTGTGGTGCCGGCGTGAGGACGGGCGCTGGGTGAAGACGGTGAAGATTAAGCCCGCGGGCATGGACGAATGGCCGCAGTGGCGGCATGCAGCCGACCGCAATCCGGTTTCGCAGGATGAGCTGGTCGAGGTGCCCCGGCGCATGCAATGGCTGTCCTTCCAGGGCAACCTGAGCAAAGAGATGCTCACCGGCGGCGGGCGTTACTACACCCTGAACAGCGGTCTGCTGCGCGTCCGTGACGCCTTCAACGGCCTGCCGCTGTGGAGCGCCAAGATCGACGGCAAATGCCGCCTGGTGGTGGTGCCCGATGGCGTATTGGCGGTGAATCGCGGCACGCTGCAGCTGCTCGCCGGCGCCAGCGGACGCGCGCTGCGCACCTTCGACGAGGCCGGCACGCCGAACGTCGTCCTGCACCAGCCGTTGCCGCCAGACGCCGCCGGCGTGCTGGTGGTCGCCGACGGTGCTGCGGTCACCGCCTTGTCGTTCGCCACCGGCAAGGTGCTCTGGCGCGTGCCCTCGATCTTCCCGCGCGGGCTCTCCATCGGCGCCGGTCTGGTCTATCTCATCAGCGGGGATCCCAAGGCCGTCGGCATCACCACGGTGAGCGCGCTCGACCTGCTCACCGGCAAGACGCGCTGGGAGCGTGCCGATCTGCCGTGGGCCAAGACCTGCTATCGTTCCTGTTTCGGCAATGGCACCGTCGCCTTCGAGGCCGGCCGCTTCGCCATCCCGCCCGGCATGGACGAAGATAAAGCGGCGGTGACCGCGATCCATTTCCTGAGCGCGGCCGATGGCAAGAGCATCCGCGAGCACAAATACATGCCGGCGATGCGCCACGATGAGACTCCCAGGGCCTTCTTCCTCGACCACGGCCGGGTCGCCATGCACCAGGGCGAGAGCGGCAAGGACAGCCCCACCACCCTGGCCCTGTTCAGCGACCTCACCAAGAGCCCACAGATCGTGCCGACGGTGTATCAACGCCGCTTCCCGCTCTTCTGCCATCCGCCGGTGGCGACCGAACGTTTCTTCATCTATGGCGAGATGGGCTTCACCGACTGGAACACCTTCGAACACCATTCCAATCCCATCACCCGTGGCGCCTGCGGACGTGAAAGCGAAGGCATCATCCCCGCCAACGGTCTGATCTACGTCTTTCCCAAGAGCTGCAGCTGCTTCTCCATGCTCAACGGTGTGGCGGCGCTGGCACCGGCCTATGGCCGCACCATCGAGGACAGCCAACCGTTGGTGAAGGGCCCCGCCTTCGGCGCGGCCATTCCAACGGTGCCGGCCGGCAAGGACCCCTGGTCGATGTACCGTGCCGATGCCTACCGCAGCGGCAGCATCGCCACCGC
>JANPIY010000119.1:0-5767 GCA_031425255.1 Planctomycetota bacterium | reverse complement strand
CGCCGGAGGCGGAGAGGGAAGGCACCAGCCTGAGCGACGTGCTCGAGCGCATCTTCGCCCGCATCGAAGTGCCGCGCTAATGCGAGCGGACGCGGCGGTGAATATTTTTTGGTTCTTCAGCGAGATGAGTGGGTGGGGATACGGCAAGCCCGTGGTCCGCTCTTGGGATCCATTGGAGAAAGGCTGGCCGCAGAGGCGCAGAGACGCAGAGGAAGACAAGAAGAGGGCCTTTTCTCCTCTGCGTCTCTGCGTCTCTGCGGCCCGATCCTCTCTGATTGACGGCACTGCACCAACTGATCACGCCGAAAAACCCATTTGTTCATTGGTTCCTCTGCTCCGTCCTGCGACGAACGCGGATGGGTGGTGGCGGTCGCTCTGCCCAGGGGGGCCGTGCGCATGATCCGTCCTGGTCCACGTCTGATTCCCGCGCTGGCGGTGGTCGGTGCGCCGGCGCTGCTGGCGGTGTGGTGGCCCGCGGCGGGGTTCCTCGCGCTGGGGGCGGCGCTGGGCGTGCTCGCGCTGGGCCTGGCGGAGGCGCGTTGGCTGGGTCGGGTCACGGTGACGGCACAACGTCCGGCGCGCACCGCGGTCTCGCTCGGCCGTGCGGTGCCGCTGCCGCTGCAGCTGCGCCATGACTCGACAGCTTCGTTGGGCCTCATCGCGCGTTGCGTGATCGCCGATCATCTCGGTGGCGGTTCGCTCACCGCGTCCGGGGTCTGCGCCGCGGGCGCGACGTTGGAGCTGACCTTCGCCGCGCAGGCACAGCGGCGGGGCGAGGTGGAGCTGCCGGCGGTGGTGGTGGCGTGGACCCGCTGGGGGCTGGCCGAGCGCATCGCTGCGGTCGGTAGCAGCGTGCTGGTGGCGGTGATCCCCGATCTCACCGCGGTGCGCCGACTGCGGCACCAGCTCGAAGCCTTGTTCCTGCGCGGCATGGGCACCCGCCTGGCACCACGCATCGGCCAGGGCCGCGAGTTCGACCGCCTGCGCGAATACGTCCAAGGCGACGACTTCCGGCACATCGCCTGGAAGTCGGCGGCCAAACGTGGCCAGCTCATCGTGCGCGAATTCCGCGTCGAGCGCTCGCAGGACGTCCTGCTTTGCCTCGACCAGGGCCACCGCATGGCGGCGCGGGTCGCTGGTCCCGAGGGCTGGCTGACGCGCACCGATCATGCGGTGAATGCCGCGGTGGTGACCGCGTGGCTGTGTAACCGCTGCGAAGACCGCATCGGCGTGCTGTCGTTCGCCGCCGAGGTCGATCAGGGCATCGGCCAGGGTCACGGCGCGAGCCACCTGGCGGCGATCACGACCTTCACCACCGGCATCGCCGAACGCTGGCTGCACACCGACTACCGCGCGCTCGCCACCCACCTGCGCCGGCGTCTGCGCCACCGCACGCTGGTGCTGATCGCGACCGTGCTGCCGGAACCCGGCGACCACGGGGATCTGCTGGTGGCCATCCGCATGCTGGTGCCCAGGCATCTGCCACTAGTGATGGTGTTGACCGATCCGGTGCTCGATGCCACCGCGGCCTCCCTGCCCAGCGACGAACGCGAGCTGTGCCGCACGCTGGTGGCGGCCGATGTGGTCGATGGCCGCCGCCAACTGGTGCGCGAGCTGCGCCAGCTCGGCGCCCTGGTGGTGGAGACCGCACCTGGGGATCTCGGCGTGCAGGCGGTGAACGCCTACCTCGATGTGAAACGGAGGCAGTTGTTATGAGTGCTGCCAGGCCGCTTGCCGGCGCAAGATCCACACGGGTCGGACCGGGACGTACCGGCATCGATCTCGAACGCTTCATCAGCCATCGCCGCAACCGCTGGCAGGAACTGGAGGAACTGCTCGACCGTATCGCCGAGGGTGGCGATCGCGAACTCGGTCGCGAGGTCATCCTCGAACTGGTGCGGCTTTACCGCCTGGCCTGTTCCGATCTCAACCAGGCGCGCAGCTGCACGGCCAACCCTGAACTGCTCGGCCGGCTCAATCAGCTGGTCGGACGCGCCTACCGCGTGGTCTACCGCGAGGCCGGCATGCGGCCTGGGGCGGGCTGGCGGGCAGCGACGTGGCGTTTCCTGGTGCATGAGGCTCCGGCGACTTTCCGCGCCGAGCGGCGCTGGGTGCTGATCGCAGCACTGATGATGGCCTTGGGCGCGCTGATGGGTTTCGCCGCGGTGATGGCGGATCGCGGCAACGCCCACCTGCTGATCCCGGAGCAGTTCTTCTCTGCCAGTCCGGCGGATCGCGTGCAGGAGATCGAAGGCAAGGGCGAGCGCATCGACTCGATGAAGGATGCGGCGGAGTTCAGCTCGCAGC
The DNA here is from genome assembly GCA_031425255.1 of Planctomycetota bacterium. Taxonomy (GTDB): domain Bacteria; phylum Planctomycetota; class UBA11346; order UBA11346; family UBA11346; genus BOG-1363. The sequence continues at coordinate 3,460 of JANPIY010000119.1, read as the reverse complement.
TCTACACCCACAATATCAAAGTGTCGTTCCTCGCCTTCAGCCTTGGGGCGCTGACGGTGGTGCTGGGTTGGACCATCCTGTTCTACAACGGCGTGATCCTGGGCGCGGTGGCGGCGCTCTACCTGCGTGACGGGGTCGGCACCTTCTTCATCGCCTGGGTCGGGCCGCACGGCGCGCTCGAGCTGCCGGCCATCGTCTTCGCCGGCGCCGCCGGACTGCGCATGGGCCAGGCGATCATGCTCCCAGGAGACCAGGGCCGGCCGGCGGCCCTGCGCGGAGCCTTCACCCCGGTATGGCGCATGTTGCTGACCGGGGCCCTGGTACTGATCTTCGCCGGCATCATCGAGGGTTCGTTCAGCCAGTTCACGGCCAAGAGCGTGCCCTATGGCGTGAAGATCACGGTGGCGGTGCTGTTGTTCTCGGCGCTCTGCCTGTGGCTGTTCCGGCCGCGGCGCGGGAGCATGCCATGACCGGCGACCAGGCGGTGGTGGTGCACAGTCCCGAACATGTCGCCATCCATCTGGTGGCGGCTGGATTCGGCCGGCGTTTCGCCGCCTTCCTCATCGACTCGTTGCTGATCGTCGGTCTCACCGGTCTGTTGTCGCTGATCCTTCGCATCCTGCCGGATGCGCTCGCCACGCTCATCGTCACCACCGCCGGCTTCATCATCACCTGGGGCTATCACATCTACTTCGAGGTCGCCCACGGCGGCCAGTCGCTTGGCAAACGCCTGCTGTCCCTGCGCGTGGTGGACGCGCGCGGACTGCCCATCGACCTGCGCCAGTCGCTGATCCGCAACGTGGTGCGAGCGCTCGACATGGCACCGCTGGGCGGGATCGGCATGGCGACCTGCCTGCTCGATCGCCAGCGCCGCCGTCTCGGTGACCTGGCGGCCGGCACTCTGGTGGTGGAGGAACGCCAGCCGCCCGCGGTCGACCTCGCCGCCGTGCACAGCCTGCGCCAGAACAGCCTCGATACCCCACGCCTACGCCGACAGGTGGCGAACCGCATCTCGCTGGAGGAGCGCGAATTCCTGCTCGCCCTGGTGATGCGCGCGCCGCAGTTGGAGGAGCGCGCGCGTTTCGAACTGTTCGAAAGCGTGGGCGACCGCTACCGGGAGCGCCTTGGGATCGATCAGCACCAGCTCAGTGGCGAGAACCTGGTGCGTGGACTGGTGGCGATCTGCTATGCGCAGCGCACGTGAGCGCCGAGCCCCTGACGAGCTTGCGAAGACCGATCGAACCGCAGAGGGCGCAGAGGGCGCAGAGCTGGGACCTCTCACCTCTGCGACCTCTGCGGTTGGACCAGTTCGCGAACTCCTTCCGGCAGAAAATACCCACACGAAGTGGCGAGAGCCTGAAAAGGTAGTTTTTTCAGCCGGATTCAGGGTTCATTCGGGTTCTCGTGACGGACATGCCAGCTTCGGTGCAGGCATGTGCGGCATTGCGATTCCATTCCTGCCACGCTAGAACCCCGCGTCCGCCGTGACCACCTTGGAACCAACCATGCCCTGCGCCATCCATCCTGATGTCCTCACTGACCTGTCGACCTGCAGCCGCTGCGGCAAGTCCTTCTGCGGAAATTGTATCATCACCCTGCGCGGTGCGCCGGTCTGCGCGGGCTGCAAGAGTGCGACGGTCCAGGATGTGAAGTCGGGTTCGGTCGAGGGTGACCTGGCCCTCGCCGGCCGTGGTGCACGTTTTGGCGCAGCGCTGATCGACAGCCTGATCCTGACGGTGCCGCTGCTGGGCGTCCTCTTCGCCACCGGCTTCGGCATGGGTGGGGTGAGCTTCGATGGAACGGTCGTCGCGGTGCCGGTCTGGTACACCATCCTGCAATACGGCCTGCCCCTGGTGCTCTATACCGTGTACGAGGGATGGATGCTCTCGACCTTCGGCGGTCAGACCCTCGGCAAGAAGGCGCTCGGCATCAAGGTGGTGGCCCCGGATGGCGGCGCCCTCACTCCTGGCCAGTGTTGGGGCCGTGGCCTCTCCCGCGCGGTGATGCACCTGACCCAGATCCTTGGCCTGGTCGACGCATTATTCGTGTTCTCCAAGAATCGCACGACCCTGCATGACCGCATCGCCAAGACCCGCGTGGTACGCGCGAAAGGCTGAACATGCCTGCCGCGGCGGTCGCGACTGCGAGCCGTAAAAGACGCAAGCCCAAGCGCGGATATGCCGGACCGGCATGTCCGCAGTGTAATCGGACCCTCGGGGCCGAGCACCTCGTCGACGGCCAGCAGCGTTGTCGCACCTGCGATCACGATTTCACTGCCTACCGGCTCTCACCATTGCCTGAACGCGCTACGGTCGTCACCGCCCTGGCGACGACCGTGGCGGCGACGCCCTGCGCCCGCCACGAGCGCAACGTGTCGGTCGCTTCCTGCGGACGCTGCGGTGTCTTCATGTGCCAACTCTGCCGCATCGACAGCGATGGGCTGGTGCTGTGTCCCGGCTGCTTCGAACGGCTGGCCGATGAAGGGACCCTGCCCAGCGCGCGTAAATCCTATCGCGATTACGGGCGCATGGCCTCGCACCTGGCCCTGCTGGGCTTCTTCCTCATGTGGCCATTGGGCGTGCTGATCGGACCGTTCGCGATGTGGATGGGCGTAAAAGGGCTGCGCACACGCGCGCAGCCGGGGGTCCACATTTCGAAGGCCCGCTGCATCACCGCCATCGTCCTCGGCATCATCGAAACGGTGGTGTGGTTCGCCATCGTGGCGGCGATCGTATGGGCGGTCTCACAAGGAAAACGGTCATGAGCGCGGCGGATGCCAGCAACCCCCTGGTGGCCGAGCGCCCGCGCACGTTGGTGGGGCGGATTCCCAACCTGGGTGATCGCGAATACGTCTATCGCTGTGATGACGCCCTGGAGATCGATCAGGTCGATGGCTACGAAGTCGAGACCAAGCGGGTCTTCTTCAGCGACGTCGAGCTCATCACCTGGCATCAGCGGTATAGCGCGGGCGGTTTATGGATCGGCGGACTCAGTCTGCTCGGCGGACTACTGCTGTGGCTGCTGATGGCGTCGTCTGGCGAAGCGGCGATGTTCTGGGTCGGCTTCTGGGTCTTCTTCTTTCCCAACCTGCCGGTGATGGCGTGGTTCCTCTGGCCGTACTGGTACGTCACGGTCTTCGGCCGGCGCGGATCCGCACGTATGCGCTGGCATTTCCGCCGCGCGACCTCGCGTCAGGTATTCGAAGAACTGACGCGCGACCTCCGCGCCTACCAGCAGGCGCATGCGGACGCGGCGCCGGTCGAGGAGACAGTGCCCATGGGTTTCGCTCCGCCTCCCAACGACGCGACATCGCCCCCGGTTGGCACGGTGATTGAGCAGGAGCGCGCGGCGGATCGCTAGGCGCAAACCGGTTAAAAGCAGAGGACCGCGGAGTGCGGTGTGCATGCCAGGCCCGCACCTGACCACGCTCGCTGGTTGCCGGCGTCACCGGACCCTCGCA
>JANPIY010000118.1:0-5421 GCA_031425255.1 Planctomycetota bacterium | reverse complement strand
GCGGTGTCGCCCAATGATCCCGGACTGCACCGCCTCGGCGCGCGTTGGAGTGGAGCCGGCACGATCACCTTCTCACGGTTGGCGATGGATCGCGACGTCCATTACTCCTTGGGCAACCAGGGCAGCTTCCTGCGCAACGAGGCCGCCCACTTCCAGATGTGGAAGCGCGAGGTCGAGGTCGCGCGTGGCAATGCCTACATCAGCGCCTTTGAAACCGATGAGTGGGCCAAGCAGCTGCGCAATCTGGTCGGGGTGCGGGCGCAGATGCTGGGCAAGCCGAGCGATCAACTGGTCGGCGACGAGCAGTACCGGGCGCTGGGAAACTCGCCGGAGAATGCCCTGACTGCTCCCCCGGGGGCCTACCTGATGCTCGGGGACAACAGCCCCCAGAGCTGGGACAGCCGCTGCTGGGGGTATGTCGCTAGCGAGAACCTCCGCGGTCGGGTCCTTGCCGTGGTCCTGCCGATCAGTCGTTGGCGGGTGGTCCGGTGAGCGGGAGGATGCGCGGGCCGGGTAGCGCATATCGCAGTTTGCCCGCGTTCTCCACGTGCAGGACCGTCCAGTCGCTCGAACAGGTTCACCTTCAGGGACCACCAAGGTCACGTGAAGGATTGCTGGCCGATAATGCAGACCGTCCTTTGGCAATGATTTATGGGGTGAGTGGCAGATGAGCTTGGAGATCTTAGCCGGCACCAGGCGGTCGTGGTTACGCACGCATTTTGCAGGTTTTCCACAATGAGCCTGTTTTCCGTCGTGGGGTTGAGCAAACGTTTTGGACGCCGCCAGGTGGTGTCCGGCGTGACCCTGCGGGTCGAGGCCGGCGAGGTGGTGGGCCTTCTCGGGGCCAATGGCGCGGGCAAGAGCACGACCTTCCGCATGGTGGTGGGTCTGCTGAAGGCCGAGGCCGGCAGCATCACCTTCCGCGACCAGGACATCACCCGTCTGGCGATGGATGCGCGTGCGCGCCTGGGGATGGGGTACCTCGCGCAGGAGCCGACCGTCTTCGCGCAACTGTCGGTCGCCGACAACGTGCGCATCGTCCTGGAGCAGCATTATCCCAAGGCCGAGCACGAGAGCCGCCTGGCGGCCCTGCTCGCTGAGCTGCACCTGACCCACCTGGCCCAGAATCTCGCCCGCAGCCTGTCCGGTGGCGAGCGCCGCCGATTGGAGATCACCCGCGCCCTGGTAGTCGAACCCAAGCTGCTGTTTTTCGACGAGCCGTTCGCTGGGGTCGATCCGCGCAGCCGCTCCGACATCACCGGCATCACCAGCGAGCTCAAACGTCGGGGGGTCGCCGTGCTCATCACCGACCATCACGCCGAGGCCATCCTGGGGATGGTCGATCGGCTCTATGTCATGGACGCCGGCACCATCATGGCCGAAGGCACCCCGCGCGAGATCGTCGACAACATCGATGTGCGCCGTGCCTACCTCGGCGACGACTTCACCTTTTGAGGATGGACGCATGGCTCCGGTGCTGACCTCCTCGCGCCTACATCTGATCATCGGCGACAGCCTGGTGCTGCGCGACGAGTTGTTGCCACAGGTCCTGGCTCAGTGGAGCGGGCCGATCAAACGGGTGGTCGAACCGGCTGACCTGTCGCGCATCATCCTCGATCTCGATACGCCATCGCTGTTCGAGGATCCCGCGCTGTGGCTGGTACGGTGCGACGGTCGTTACCTACGCAAACACGCGGAAAGTCTCTTGCCGCTGGCGGGGGCACCGGCCACCGCCGGGGTGGTGGTGATGAGTCTGGACGGTCTCGACAAGGGCAAGGCCAATGATGCCACCGGCAAGCTGGTCAAGGCCCTGCAGGCGGCGACAGCGGTGCACGCTGTCGAGATGCCGGATGCCAAGGACCTGGCGGGATGGCTGACCCAGCGCCTCAGCCGTCATCCGCAGGGGGTGGAACATCCTCGCCGCGTGGCGGAGGCGCTGATCGAACACCTCGGTGACCAGATCGATGCGATGTTGTCCGCCATTGACGTGGTCGCCATCCACGCTGACGCTGGTCCGCTCACCGCCGAGGGGGTCGATGCCCTGGTCGCGGGACAAGCGGGTCGCCCGATCTGGGAATTCACCGGCGCCGCCCTGGAGGGCAATGCCAAGCGCGCCATCGAACTGCTGCACGCTGGTGATGGACTCGCGGCCCAGCTCGCCCTGGCGTCACTGGCGGGAGAGGTCCGCAAACTCATCGCCTGCTGCGATACGGCTGACGACGGTGAGGTCGCGCGGTGGATCGGTGCCCGCGGCCGTCCCAACCTCTACTACGCCCGCCAACGTGCCCGTAACCTGGGTCGCCCGCTGCTGGTGCGTCTGCTGACCGGATGCCTGCAGACCCAGCGCCAGTTGCGTCAAAGCGGCAGCAACCCCGAGCTGGCGCTGGAGACCTTGGTGCTTCACGCACAGCGGGTCATCCGCCCGGCTGGCCGATAGCTGCCCACGGGCCAGACACCTAGGCTGCCGCTCGCCCTGTGATGACGAGGATCGGCAGCCCATGGATATCCACTTTTGCGACCTCTGTGGCGTGCGGGTGACCGATGTGGACCTGCGTGGCGGCCACGGCATCCGCAAGCAGTACGACGTCATCTGCGCCACCTGTCTGGAGCTCGGACACGGCAAGGAATGGTTGGCCCGGCAACACGGCAAGGCTGGCGGCGCGCCCGCTGCCGTTCTGCCAGCGGTGGTTCGGCCAGCAGTGGCGAGCAAGGATGCCCCGGTCATCGCCCATGCCCGCGATCGCGTGCAGACCTTCGAGGACGGCGACGACTCGCCGGTGGTGGCACCCCAGGTCATCGCCGCCGAAGAGCCCGAGGACGGCATCGCCACCAGCGAGATGAATGGCGATGCGGTCGCTGCCGAAGTGGCGGCGAGAAAAGAGGCTGCCGCTGCGGCTGCCGAATCAGCGCAGACCCCCCCAAAACCGCTCCCTGAGGCCGGCAACCACTTCGCCGCCGCCGCCAGCAGCTTCTCGGCTCTCGCGCAGCCATCCCGCAAGGGCAATGCCGCTGCCGATGTCGATGAAGACGCCGAGCAGGGCGAAGGGCTCAGCGATGAGAGCCGCGCGGCTCCCATCCTCGCCGATGATCAGACCGCCGAGGAGGCGGAGGGCTCGCCATTCGGCTTCAAGAGTCCGAGCACCGACGACGCGGTCGCCCAGAAGGACGAGACCTTACCGGTGGATCGTGATCCGTTGGTTGCGGAGAAGGTGGCTGAGAAGCCGGTGAAGAAAGCGACCTCCGCCAGCGCCGCGTTCAAGAAATCTGGCGCCGGCAACAAATCCAGCAGCACCAATCCCAAGGCCAGCAAGAGCCGCATGCCCAAGGGCGGGCCTCCGCGCAAGAACAACAAGAACAAGAACATCCTGGTGATGAGCCTGCTCTCGCTGGGCATCTTGACCATGATCATGCTGATCACCGTCGGCGCGCTGAAGAAGCCGGCGAAGGCGCAGCAGTCGATCGAATTCGACATGAGTCAGGATCTGAAGGACGCGATCAAGGATGCCCGGCTCGCCGCTACGCTGGCGCTGAAGTCCAAGGTCCTGGCCGAAATGAAGGCGGCCAAGGGCAAGATCCAGGAGATCCAGCCGAAGATCCACAGCTTCGAGAAGGAAGCCAAAGCCAAGAACGACAAGTGGGATGATGAGGCGTTCGGTCAATACCTCGAGAATGTCGAATGGCCGGATACCCAGCTGATGATCCGGAATCTCAACGACGAGATCGTGAAACAAGGAAACGGCGGCTAGACGGCGCGCTGAATCCGTCCCCCGTGTCCCGCCCTCCCACTGATGCCCGCTCAGCCGCCTGGCTCGCTCTCGAGCGGGTCGCGAGCGGTCGCGCCGATCGCCTGGCCGATGTCATAGAAACCTGTGCCCTCGAGCCGCGTGATGCGGCTCTGGCCCGTGAACTCGCGCATGGCGTCGCCCGCCATCATCGGCTCTATGAATTCCTCGCCCGCGCCTTCCTGCGCCCAGGAGGGCAGGCCGATGAGCTGCTGCGTGCCCTGAGCCTTGGTGCCCATCAGTTGTTCGCTCTCGATCAGATCCCGCCCCATGCGGCATGCGCCACCACCGTCGAACTCCTGCGTCAGCATGGCGCCCAAGGGTTGACTGGCGTGGCCAACGCCGTGATGCGCCGCCTCGCCGAATTGCGCCTGCCGCAACGCGTGGGCGAAGGTCCGCTCGGACGCCTCCCACCCGAACGCTGGCCGACCGACCCTGCGATCCGCGCCAGCCTGCCGGATGCCCTGGTCACCGACCTGCGCGAGGTGGAGGCCACCGCCGATCAGTTGGAGGATCTCAATCGTCTGGCGCCGCTGTGTACCCGCACTCGTCCCGGGTCCGCACCGCCGAGCGGGGTGGGCATCTTGCGGCAGGAGGGGGAGTGGACCTGGTGGGATGATCCGCAGGTTGCGCTTCACGGGCCGGTCGCAGACGGTCGCTGCGTGGTCCAGGATCGCGCGCAGGGTCACGTGCTCGCGATCAGCGGCGCCCGCCCTGGGGACCTCGTGCTCGATCTCTGTGCCGCCCCAGGAGGCAAGGCCATGGCCTTCGCCGACCGCGGATGCCGCGTCATCGCCGGAGAGCTCAATGCGCGACGGCTGCCGCGCCTGCGCGGCAATCTGAACGGGCATGCCAGCGTGCTGCTGCAGGACGCCGGACGCCCGGCGTTGGCCGCGCAGGCGTTCGATGTGGTGGTGGTGGACGTGCCGTGCTCCAACAGCGGGGTGCTCGGTCGGCGACCGGAAGCGCGTTGGCGTTATCGTCCCGACATGCTGTCCAAGCTGGGGGTGCTGCAGCAACGGCTCCTGCGGGCGGCGGCTGAGCTGGTCCGTCCCGATGGTCGTCTGATCTACAGCACCTGCAGCGTGACCCCGGCAGAGAACCAGGGGATCGCCCATCGCCTCGACGGCTGGCGGCTGCTGGCGGAACAACGCTCCTGGCCGGATCAGTGGCAGGCCGGCGGCTACGTCGCGGTGCTGGTGCGTCAGTCCTGAGCGGTCGACGTCGGGTCTCTCGACCCATGGCTCCGCCTACCTCCAGCAGGCGCACCTGATTTCAAAGCGTGGTCCGGGCAAGGAATGCTTCCAGTCGGGCGTACCTCGCACCTCGCACCTGCACCTCGCACCAGGGCGACCTGCAAAGGGCAGCAAGACGTCACTGGCCATCATGAAAAAACCGCGGCGGAGGTCATCCCTCCGCCGCGGCTTGCATGATTATGGAACCATGACGATCACACCGTCTTGAAGCCGCCGGATGGTCCTTGGCTGGAGTCGGTCAGGCGGCGGATGCGCGCTTTCAGACCGACGTTCTCCTCTTTCATGCGGCGCAGTTCTTCGCGGGCGGCGTGCAGCGTGGTGCGCGCTTCGAGCTGGTCCTGCTGGGCCTTTTCGTGGGTCTGGTCGGCGTCCTTGCGCTTCTC
>JANPIY010000117.1:0-2939 GCA_031425255.1 Planctomycetota bacterium | reverse complement strand
GGCCATGACGACGGCGAAACACCTCGGTCCCATCTCCCTCGGCGTGTGCGTGCTCGGCATGATCGTCATGGAGACCCTGATCCACCTCGGCGTGTGCGCGAATCCCTGGTGGCGCGTGCTGGCGATGGGTTTCGAGGCCGGGACCATCGGCGGCATGGCCGACTGGTTCGCGGTGTCCGCGCTCTTCCGCACCGTGCCGATCCCGCTGCTGTCGCGGCATACCAACATCATCGCCCGCAACCGCACCCGCATCGTCGACAACCTCAAGGACTACGTGCAGAACCGCCTGCTCACTTCCGCGGTGATCCAGGAAAAACTCAGTGGCGTCCGCTTCGTCGTGCTCGGCCTGCAGCACCTGGACCGGGGCGACAGCCGTCAGCGGCTCCAGCACAGCGTGCGCACCGTGCTGGCGGCGGGCATCGCCGACCTCGACCGCGAGCGCCTGGCGACCTTCATCGAGACGACCGCCGTCGAGCACCTGCTCCGGCTTGAAACGGCGCGGCCGCTCGGGGCGTGGTTGCGCCAGGGCATCGAACACGGCGATCATGCGGCCCTGTGGGAGAGCATCATCGCGCAGAGCCAGACTTTCGTCGCGCATGCGAGCTTCAGACAGCGGCTCCTCGACATCATCAAGCTCGCCGCGGCCAAGGAGCGCAGCGCCGGCTTCATGCAGAAACTTTTCCTGTCGACGGCCGAGGCCGCCGGTGGTTTCAAATACGACTCCTGGGCGGGGCAGATCGCCGCCGCGTTGGGCGATTGGCTCGAAGACCTGAAGCACAACCCGACGCACGATTTCCGCCAGGAGGCCGACCGCCACCTGCTGACCTATGCCAGCGCCCTGGAGGGCGGCGAGGCGGAGGCCGTGGCGATGGTCGCCCGCTGCCAGCAGGCCCTGGTGCAGCGGCTCGATCTGAAGCCGTTGCTCACCACCGCGCTCGATGACCTGGCGTCGCGCCTGCAACGCGACCTGCAGGACGCCGACAGCGAGCTGTCGCAGGCGGTGGCGGGCCTGGTGGATGGCGCCATCGAGCGGCTGCGCACCGACGCCGGCCTGCAGGAGGTGGTCGATCAGCAGGTGCGCACGGTGGTGGTCGGGCTCATCGAAGCCAATCACGCGCTGATCGGCGACATGGTCGGCAGCAGCCTGTCGCCCGAGAAGATCTCCGACCAGGCCCTGGCGGCGCAGATCGAAGACCGCATCGGCAGCGACCTGCAGTACATCCGGCTCAATGGCGCCATCGTCGGAGGCGTGGTCGGCGCCTTGATCATGACGGCGAAATTCTGCCTGCTCGGTTTTTAAAGGTATCAGGGGTACCGATTCCCGGCATCGCGAGGGTTTCAGCCCCGGGCGATGGCCGACGGCCAAAACCTGGAGTAGAGTATTGCACATGTCCCCGCCCGGCCGCCGTACCACCACCTTCAAGAAGTCGACGCAGGCCGCCCAGATCGGCATGACCGCTCTGCAACGCCGGATGAAGGCGGCTGCCGCCACGACCGAGGAGGTGGATGCCGTCCAGCCGTTCCCGCACCGGTTGGCGGAGCGCTCGCATGACATCGCGATCCGTCTGCGCTTCCTGCTCAACCGGCTCCATCGTGGCGAGACCAGGTGGGGCAAGCTTGCGATCACCGAGGCGATCGCCGAATGCGAGGCGGAGCTGGAACAGGCCAAGGAGCAGGAGCGTCTCCGCGATCGATGACGGTGCAGGCAGTGGCGCCCTGCGCGGCAGCACCGTCGGGCGCGCGGTTATTTCGATTCGTGATCGTGGTCGTGTTCATGGACCTTGGCATCGGGACCGGGTATCGGCAGGGAGCCACTGAGGGCGCCGCCCGCAGCGGGTTCGATGGTGATCCAGATCCGGCTGCCCGCGGGCAGCGGTGACGGTACCGCTACGTCGGCTTCATACCCACCCTGATGACCAGCTTCGTCCTTGGCCTTGACCGTGACGCTGCCGCGACCGCTGGCATCGCCGATCCACACCAACACCGCCTCGGGAATGGGGGTCGGCGGATTGAGGTGCAGCTCGATCGCGACCCGCCCGCCCGCGGTGGCGGCGCCGGCCATTTGCGCTACCACCGCGGTGGTACCGATGGTGACGGTGCCAGCTTCACGCGACGTTCGTTTGGGGCGGGCATCCTCGCCACAAGCGGCGCCGGAGAAGACCAGGAGAGCGAGGATGATGGCGGAGATTCGGGTCATGGGTTCCTTGCGTGCATGGGGCGTGGTGGAACTCGACCGCTCGTCACATTTCAGGCGGGAGTCACGCGGGAGGGTCCCCGCTCTGACGTGGTCGCGTGCTCTTCCCTTGGACGACATCGCCGCCTTCGATCTCCGCGCGCGCTGCGCTCGGGCCATCGACGAAAGTGGAGGTGCTATACGAGATCGCCTCATCTCGGGTCTTGAACATCATGGTCTTGCCGTCGCCGGGCGACTGGACGCACCATTGGCCATGTTCCTGCCATACTTTCACGGGATGTTGCTGGGGCACGCGCGCTCCGATCAGGTGTCAGGTGATGGCATCGTGGGCGGAAGATTCCTCGGTACTGGTGAGCATGGTCCCACCGGCGAACTCCAGGGCGTCGCGATACGACTCCGCGCGCTCCAGATCCGAGGTGATGACCGAGATCTCGGGTTGGGAGTGCCCCTGCTTGCCTGGGCGTTCAGTGATGGTTTCGAGGCGGGCCCCCAGCGCGAGCAGGCCCTGTTTCATGGACCAGAGGGCAGCTTCGCTGGGAGCCAGGGCCGTGATGGTGTAACGCATGGGCTAGAAACGACCGCCGACGGAGAGACCGAAGAAGGCGCCTTCGCCCCGCAGTTCGGCCTCGACGTCCTCCACCAGAACGGGGAAGTTGGCATCGCTCTCGAACTCCAGGTCGGTGCCATTCCACAGGTAGCCGGCATGGACGCCGACCTGGAAGGAATCGAAGGTGAGGAAGGCGCC
>JANPIY010000116.1:0-4162 GCA_031425255.1 Planctomycetota bacterium | reverse complement strand
GGCGCTGGGCACAACGACGTGCTCGACCTGGGAGAGCGCGAGATCGACGAGGCGATGCGACCGTAGGCTTCATGATGTCCGCGTCCGCGCGGGCGACGATGGTACGCCACCCTCACCCTACAGCCGCGACGACCTTCAGCCCGCCACCGCCGTGCGCGTACCCGAGAGTTCGCGCTGGAACACCACATCCATGGCCGCCAAGCGGTAGGCTTCCGCGAGGGTGGGAAAATTGAAGGTGTTGGCGATGAACACGTCGACGTCCATGCCGGCGATCAGCGCCATCTGGCCGATGCCGACCAGTTCGGCAGCTCCCTCGCCGACCACCTGGACGCCGAGGAGCTTTCGCCCGGCGCCGTCCGTCACCAGCTTCAGCAGGCCGTCCTGGATCGCGGCGATCTGACCGCGGGCGAGGTCGCTGAAACGTACGCGTCCCACCAGGGCGCTGCCATGCCGTTTGATCGCTTCCGCCTCGGTCAGTCCGACGCTCGAGAGTTCGGGGATGGCATAGATGCCCATCGGGATGAGTTCCGGCGATACGCCGGTCGGCAGGCCCAGCGCGTGGCAGACCGCGCGGCGGCCCTGATCCATCGAGGCCGAGGCCAGCGAGGGCGGCCCGACCACATCGCCGACACCATAGATGTGCGGCACGATAGTGCGCAGGTCGGCGTCCACCGGTAGCAGCCCACGTGGAGTCGGTGCCAGCCCGGCAGCCGCCAGCTTGAGATCTTCCAGATTGGCCACCCGTCCAAGGGTGCAGAGCAGCTTCTCGCTGCGCACCACCTCGCCACTGGCCAGGGTGGTGACGACGTCGCCGAGCCCATCCCACTCCACCGTGCCGGTGACGGCGCCGCCGATGAAACGTGAACCGGTGGCCGCGAAGGCTTCGGTGAAGCAGGTCGTCAGTTCGGGGTCGAGGAAACCCAGAGGCCGGTCGTTGCGGTCGATCATCGTCACCTGCGTACCGAGCGCGGCGAAGATCGAGGCGTACTCGCAGGCGATGACGCCAGCGCCCAGCACCGTCAACGAGCGCGGCAGATAGGTCAGCGAGAGGATGGAATCGCTGTCGAGCAGGTGCTTGTGGTCGATGGGAATTTCCGGCGGCGTGCGCGGACGCGAGCCGGTGGCGATGATGATAGTGCGCGCGTGCGCGCGGCGGACGCTGCGATCGACGCCGATCACCTCCATGGTGTGGGCATCAGCGAACGAGGCGCGGCCGTGCCAGCGGGTGACCTCCGCGCGGGCCAGTTGCGCGGCCATCGACGCCTGATGGGCGGTGACCACCTGTTCCAGGCGCATCATCAGGCTGGCGACCTGGACATCCTCGCCCATCGCAACGCTACAGACGTCGGCGCTCTTGCGCTTGAAGCCGGTGAGTGCGAGCGCGGTCTCACGCAGGGTCTTCGAGGGGATGGTACCGCGCGTGACGCAGGCGCCGCCGATCGAGGTCTCCCGTTCGATCAGCAGGGTGCGCTGGCCATGGCGTGCGGCCTGCAGCGCGGCGCCGTGGCCCGCCGGGCCGCCACCGACGACCACGACGTCGAAGTCGTGGGCCATCGCGTTCATGACACCGACTCCACCATCGACAGGACGGTTGGGCGCAGGGCGAGCAGGGCGTCCATCTCGTCGGGATAGAGGTTGAGCGGAACCAGCATGGGATGGGCGCGCACCTGCGCCTCGGTGACCTCGCGCCCGCCCCCGAGCAGCAGATGCGCCAGGTCGTCGGCCAGGTTGGTCATCATCGCGGTCTGGGCGGCGGTGGTCGATTGCAGGGGATGATGATGGAAGCGGATGGTGTCGCCCAGGCGGGCCGGCAGCGACCAGCCGGTGACCAGGGCGGCGCCGACCTCGGCGTGGCGTTCGCTCAGCAGTCCGGCGGCGGCCTCGGTCTGGAACGGCAGGCCGGCCTCGGCGTGCAGATCGACGAGTTCCTGCAGCAGGACCGGTCGACCGACGTCGTGCAGCAACCCGCAGAGGAAGGCCTCTTCGACGTTCCAGCGGCGCGAGCGCGCGATCTCCTGGGCGAACGCCGCAGCCGCCAGGGCGTGGCGGAACATCTGCTTCACCGCCGCTTCATGCCCAGGCACGGCGAAGACCTTGCTCTGGCAGGAGATCACCAACGCGATCTCGCGCACCTTTTTCATGCCCATGCGGCTGACCACCTGGTCGAGCGAGACCAGCGGGAACTTGGGGGCGTAGAACGGCGAGTTGGCCAGGCGCATGAGGTGGCCGGCCATGGCCTGGTCGCGCTGCACCAGGGCAGCGAGCTTGCGCGTGTCGGCGTTGGGGTCGTTGGAGAGCTTCACCACCTGACTGGCGACCTCGGGCAGCACCGGCAGCTCCAGGCGGCCATCGCTGATGCGTTTCTCCAATGGCTCGCGGACCAGCGGCGACAAGGTGGGTGGAGTCGAGGTGGTCGGCGTGGGCATGGGTTGCTTCGCGTCGGGTCGGGTGTCAGAGGTCCACCGCAAGATACGCCGAAAATGCGTCCGACGCAAATCAACCGGGCGCACCACGTAACGTTTGATGTGCTTGCGGCGAAGGGGAGGCGGGATCCGCCACGCCGGACCTCGGGCCACAGCCGCTCACACCGGTACAACGACCTTGAAGCGCGCGCCACCCAGCGGCGCATCGTCCACCGTCAGCGCGCCGCCGTGCAGCGATACCACGGTGTGCGCGATGGCGAGTCCGAGGCCGGTGCCCTGATCCTTGGTGGTGTAGAAGGGCGTGAAGATGCGTTGGCGTTCGTCGCGCGGCACACCGGGGCCGTTGTCGTCGACCGTATAGATCACCTGGTTGGCATCGCGGGTGACGCTCAGCAGCACCCGGCCATCGCTGCGCCCGGCGCTCTGCAGAGCCTGGACCGCGTTCTGCACCAGGTTGAGCAGCACTTGTTTGATCTGCATGCCATCGATGACCACGGGGGCGGCGCCACCCTGGTCGTCGACGTCGAGGTGGACCGGATCGCCCTCGACCTCCAGACCCGCGCGCACCAGTTCGATGCAGGCGGTGGCGAGCTCGCCTGGCACCACTGTCCGCCGTTCGATGCGGCGCGGGTTGGTGAAGGCCAGCAGCGCGCTGACGGTGCGGTTGAGCGTGCGCACTCCGTCGACGATATGGGCGGCGTAGCGGTGGCGTTTGGCGTCCTCGGGCGAGCCACCATCGGCAGGCAGGTCGCGCATCAGCAGGCTGGCGAAACCCTCGATGCCGTTGAGCGGATTGCGGATCTCATGCGCTACCCCGGCGGCCATCTCGCCGAGTTGCTTGAGGCGGTCGGCGCGCTCCACCGATTCCTGCAGGCGTCGCACCTCGGTGACGTCGTCGAAGATCTCGACCGCGCCGATCAACGTCCCATCGGGATTGCGCAGGGCCGCGGCGTGCGCCGCCAGCACGCGCAGGCGGCCATCCCGGCCGCGCACCTGGTGTTCATAGGAAGCCCCCGGCGAACCGCTGAGCACCGTCAACAGCGGGCTGTCAGGGAAGGCCGTGCGCCAGTCGGCGCCGATGGAATCCGGCAGGGTCGCGCCCAATGCATCCTCGGCGACACGGTTGCAGGTGGTGACGATGCCGTCGCGATCGATCGCCACCACCCCGCTGGCGACCGACTCCATCACCAGGTTGAGCCAGGCAGTGGTGCGATCGAGGGCGGCGACGTTGTCCTGCAGCTTGTGGTTGGTCGCCACCAGTTCCTGCTGCTTCTGCACCAGCACCTCTTCCAGGCGGTTGATGCGCGAGGACAAGGCGGTGGTGGTCTCATCGAACAAGCGCAGCGCGGCTTCGATCTCGGCGAGCTTGGGCGGTTGGCTGGGCGCTGGGGAGGGTGGCTGCAGGTCGGTCACGCGGATGGTGTACGCGGGAGCGCGGAATGCAGAATGCCGAATGTCGCCGCTGGCCCCGACGTGTTGCTGGCAGATGAGACCGGTAGTGGCCACGTCCGGTGCCTGAGGTCGGTGCCATTCTGCCCAGGCTGCATCATCGCATTCTTGCCGGCTGAAGGCTTCCTGTACGCCGGGCTCGCTAGCGGTCGGGTTTGATCCCGATGACATTGCCTGCGGTCTTGGCGACTCCGATCTCACGCACCATGGCGGTGCCCGGATTGTTCACCCGGTTATCCTTCAAGTGCACATTGAAGGTGCGTGCGCCGATGTAGATCAGCGCGCCCATG
>JANPIY010000115.1:0-7061 GCA_031425255.1 Planctomycetota bacterium | reverse complement strand
GCTGAAGGTCGTTGGAGAGGGTGTCGACGATCTTGGTGGCGACGTCGAAATCATGGAAGAACTGCTCTTCGGTCTCGGCATCTTCCGGAACCGGATTCTCCTCGGCATGCCGCCCGCCATAGAGCTGGTCGTCCAGGCGGTTGACGCCCTCGACCAGGGGATTGGCGTGGCGGATGTAGTTCATCATCGCCTGCTGGTGCTGGGCGATCTTTTCCGCCAGGTCTTCCTGATGGCGTTCCTTGAGCTCTTCTTTTTCCGCCAGGGTGGTGCTGGTCAGGGCGCGGTTCTCGGCGAACTGGTCCTCCAGTTCGTACTTGTCCTGCTGCAGCTCCTGGATCACCAGCTCGCGATCAGCGAGGGCTTTCTTGAGATTGTCGATCGCTTCATTGGTCTGCTCGGAGCTCGCGGCGCTCGATTGCGCTGCGGCGACCTGCGCCATGGCCTTGTCGAGGGCGGCCTTCATCTTCTGGCGTTCGCCCTGGTCGTCCTGCTCGCGCTTGATGCGCTTGTTCACGTCCTCCTGGAGCGTGCGCAGCATGACCTCCTTTTCCTTGTCGCTGTAGGTGTCGGCCTTGCCCTTGAGGCTGCGGCGGATCTCCGCATTGACCCATTCCATGAGCTGCTTCTCGGTGATGACCGTGAGCTTTTTGCTCTGCCCCTTGGTGCGTACCAGTTCGGCGGCCGTGGTCTTCTCGCCCAGTCCGGCCAGGGACGGCGCCAGGTCTTCGATCGGCTGCTCGGGGTTCATCGGCTTCGGCATAGCAACTCCTTGACTGGACCGGCGCTACGAAACGCCTCAGATCCACTTGGTATGACGCGGTCTACGATGGAAGGCGCGCCGTGAAGGGCAGCCGTGCGGTGGGTCTGGCGGACGATCTCTGTGATACACGGAATCAACGCAAAGGCCGCCCGTACCTGCCGGCCAGCAAACAAAACACCCCTGATGGAAAACCACCAGGGGTGCAGGTCGCCGCGGGGGCCGCGGGAGTTCCGGGCCGTGGACGGATCAGTGGTTGGCGGTCGTGAAGTAGCTCTTCGCGCCCTTGGGGTCGGCCTTCATGGTGGCCTTCCCTTCGGTCCAATTGGCGGGGCAGACCTCGCCATGCTTGGCGACGTATTGGAAGGCCTTGATGACGCGCAGGGCCTCATCGACGTTGCGGCCGACCGGCAGGTCATGGACGATCGCGGCGCTGACCACGCCGTCGGGGTTGATCAGGAACAGGCCGCGCAGGGCGATGCCGGCATCCTCGATCAGCACGCCATAGTCGCGAGCGATGGACTTGTTGAGGTCGGCGACCAACGGGTAGCCGAGGTCGCCCAGGCCGCCGTCCTTGCGGGGGGTGTTGCGCCAGGCGAGGTGGGTGAACTGGCTGTCGACCGACACGCCGAGGACTTCGGCGCCCAGGGCGTGGAAATCCTTGATGCGATCGCTGAAGGCGATGATTTCGGTCGGGCAGACGAAGGTGAAGTCGAGCGGGTAGAAGAACAGCGCGACCCACTTGCCCTTGTAGTCGCTGAGCTGGATCTCCTTGAAGGTGCCGTCGGCGAGGACCGCCTGGGCCTTGAAGTTGGGGGCCTTCTTTTGGACGAGGGACATATGCGCTCCGTGAGGATGTGGTTGAAAACGATGATTTGAGGGGGTCCGCCATGCAGCGGGACGGGCATGCTGCCCCCGACCGCAGGCTGTCAATCGTGGCCTCGCCAGTGATACCGCAGGTCGGTCGCCATTGCGCCTCCAGGGGGGTCGTGATCCAGCAGGCGCGAATCCGACCCTTTGCCTGGGAGTTCGACTCGTTACACCGGCGCGGTCGGTTTGGGTGCTGTCGGCAGCATCAGTCCTGGATTCGGTCGCCGTGCGGACCTTCCTTCATCACTTTCGAGCGAGGTGTCATGGACATTCTGGTGGTCGATGACGATGCCCTGTCGTTGCGCCTGCTCATCGCCCTGGTCGATAAGCTCGGCCACCACCCGATCAGCGCCAGCGACGGCTTGACCGCCTGGGAACTCTACCGCCAGCACGACTGCCGCGTGGTCATCAGCGACTGGAACATGCCGGGTCTCGATGGCATCGAACTGCTCACCCGCATCCGCTCCCTGCCAGGATTCGGCTACACCTATTTCATCATGTTGACGGCGCGCAGCGAACGCGAGGACGTGACGGCCGGCATGGCTGCCGGTGCCGACGACCTGCTCATCAAACCCATCGGGCGGGATGATCTGGAAGCACGACTCAATGTCGCCAAGCGGATCGTCTCCCTGCAGATGGAACTGGCCCAGCGCAATCACGAGTTGTCCGCGGTCAATGAACGCATGCGTCAGGATCTGCAGGCCGCGGTGCGGGTGCAGGAGGCGCTGCTGCCAGTGCAGATGCCTCAAATCGCAGGGCTGGATTTCACGTGGTTGTACCAGCCCTGTGATCAACTCGGCGGAGATACCCTCAACCTCTACCGCCTGGACGAACACCACCTGGGCTTCTACGTGCTGGATGTCAGCGGCCACGGGGTGTCGTCGGCCCTCCTGGCGGTGCAGGTCAGCCGTTTCCTTTCACCGCTGATCGCTGCTGGCGCCCTGCCCAAACGCGCCATCACGCAACGCCCGGGGTATCGCCTGGCCTCGCCGTTGGAGGTCATCCAGGAACTCAACCATCTGTTCCCGATGAGCGAAGCGGCGATGCAGTATTTCACCATCATCTTCGGTCACTATCACCTCCCCAGCCACACGCTGTACCTGGCTGCGGCCGGTCATCCCGGTCCCATCGTCACGCACCGTGACGGCGGTGTCACCGTGCATGATCTCTCCAGCAACCCGATCGGTTTCTTTCCCAACGAGACCGCACAATTTGCCGAGGCCCGCATCGCCCTCGAGCCCGGTGATCGGATCAACTTCTTCAGCGACGGCGTGGTCGAGACCATGAGCCAGAACCAGGAGATCATCGGTTCTGACCGCTTGGCGAAGGCCATGGCCGGGGTGGCGAATGCGCCCATCGGGGTCGCGCAGGAACGCATTGTCGAAGCCCTGACCGAGTGGCGGAACGGCTCGCCACCGACCGATGACGTGTCGATCGTGACGATCCAACGTCTGGTCTGAGGTGCACCACGACTGTGCTGATGGGTGAGACCTCAGGTGCGCTGCCGGATCAGGCGACCGCATCGGCGGCGGAGATGAGGTGGACAGGCGCAGACCCTTTGAATACTGCCCGCCCCGCCAGCGCCTCAGGATGACCCCGTGACCACGTCCAACGCTTTGACCAGGCCCCGCACCCCCATCTGGCCCGCGGTGCTGGTGACCATCCTTACCGGCATGGGCTTCGCCGGTCTCAAGTTCGTGCTGATCGGCGAGATCGCCCTCGATTTCGATCCGCTCCATCCTCCGGTCATGCCGTTCGTGTGGTTGGACGCGGTCCTGCACAACGCCATCGCCATGGGCACACTCAAGGAAGCCATCACCCAGGGCCTGGCGGCGGTGCTGACGCTGGGGGTGCTGTTGGGTTACCTGGTGAACGCACCGCTCGCCGGCGCCTGGCGGGTGTCGTGGTTGTTCGTGTTGTCCTCCGCTGGCGTCGGTCTCGGAGCCCTGCTGACGTTGTGGTTCAATCCCTGGATCACCGCGGTGTTCGTCGGACTTGCCTACGGCACCGCCTGCGCTGCGCGTGGCAAGGTGGTGCCATTGATCGCTGCCGCGAGCGGTCGCTCGAACACCCTGGTGATGGGCATGATCAACGCGGCCCTGGTGATCAGTCTGTTGGCGGGCACCGTGCTGGGCACGCTGCTGAACGAGAAGATCGACAACACCGTGGTGCGCCACGTGGTGCTCTGCATCTTCGCTGGCCTGGCCACGGTCGTCGGTCTGCGGGTCAAGCCGCCGGAGGCTCCCTCGATCCCCTTCATGGTCGGCATGCGCGATCTGCTCTATGGCACCGCCACCATGGTACGACAGCGCTGGGCCTTGATCGTCGCTGGTGGATTGGCCTGGGGCATCGCCTCGGCCGCGGTGCTCGCGGCTTTCATCGATGCCATCGAACGCCTGCAGATGATGCCCGAACGCGCGGTCATCCTGGTCATCTTCCCTGCCGTGGGCGCAATCATCGGCAACCTCGCCTCGCACCGCATGGACCGCAACATCCACGTCATCGGCGCCTACATCGGCCTCGGCGTGCTGATCGCCGGCTACGAGGTCCTGGTGCAGGGACCGATCTCCGGCGCGATCGCCCTGGTATTCCTGGGTGCGCTGTTCGCGGCCCCGACCAATGTGCTCGATGCACGCCTGATGGCCTTCGCCGCCGCCCAGGGCAATCCAGGGCGCGGCGCCACCGTCATGAGCCTGGTTCACAACGTGTTCATCCTCGCCATCGGCACCGGCCTGGCGGTGACGCTGTTCCTGGGCTGGATGCGCCCGGTCGACCAGTTCTATTCGTTGGCGGGGGTCGCCTTCGTCACCGCCGTCGTGGTGATCTGGGCCCACCTGGATGACGCCGATCCGCACGTCGCCAAGGTCAGCTCGACGGCGACGTGAAGACGCTTCAGCCGGTGGCGAGTTCCGCGTAGTCCGCCGGCAGGGTCACCGCCACCGAGGTGCCGAGCATCTCCAGATTGACCACGAGTTCATAGTCATGGCTGCGCCGCGTGATCACGCCACTGCAGCCGGCGAAGGTCCCGCTGGTGATGCTGATGCGTTTGCCTGGCACCAGTTCGGGACGGACCACCAACGGTGCGGCGCTGGCGGTCACCAGGCTGATGAGGTTGCGCAGGTCGTCGACCAGCTCGCGCGGGCGCGGGACGTCGATGATGCGCACCACGCGATTGGTGCCGTAGATGGCATCGTATTCCTCGCGCCCGGCGCGAACAAAGAGGTATCCAGGGATCAGCGGCACCAGGCTCTCCTGCGTGCCTTTTCCTGGGTAATGCCGCAGGCGCCGTTCGAAGAAGGCGCACCCTGGCAGCTTGCGGCTGCGCAGGTCGGCGATGACGCGTTTCTCCTGACGCGGATAGGCGTGGACCACCAGCCAACGATCATCGGGGAGGGCCTTGCTGAAGCCTTCGGGCCAATCGAGGACCACGCCGATCGACGTCACTTTCACCGGATTTCCCACATGTCCCCCGCGGCCTGCAACCTGTCAGCGACAGGCACACGCTCAAGGGCAGAGGTGACGGCCTTGCAGGAGCCGGCGATGATCCATAACCACGCTCCGCCCAGGAGCGTCCATGTTGCATCAGTTAAGCGTGCCACCCCAGGCGGCCGGCCAGCGCCTGGACGTCTGGCTCGAAACGGCGCTCGAAGGCTGCACCCGCAGCCTGATCAGCAGGCTGATCAAGGATGGCCGTTGCGTCGTCGAGCCGGGCGCGGCCAAGGCCGGTTATTTCCTCAAGGGAGGCGAACGCGTCGCGCTCGAGGTCCCGGAAATCGAGGCGATGGAGGCGGTGCCGGAAGACCTCCCGCTGACCATCCTGCATGAGGACCGCCACCTGATCGCGATCAACAAGGCCGCCGGCATGGTCGTCCATCCAGCGATCGGTCATGCCCGCGGCACGCTGGTGAACGCGATCCTGGGACGCTACGGATCCATCCTGCCGACCGCCGATGGCGTCGGCGAGGTCTGGCGCCCAGGGATCGTCCATCGCCTCGATCAGTACACGAGCGGCGTCATGCTGGTCGCGCGGACCACGGCGGCGCTGACCTTCCTGCAGGACGCCTTCAAGGCGCGCACCGTGAACAAACGTTACCTCGCGCTGGTCGCGGGGCGTCCGCGGGCGGACTTCATGGAGCATGCCGGCTGGCTCGGCCGTCATCCGCGCGATTTCCGCAAACGTGCGGTGCTGCCGGAGGGAACGGAAGGAGCGAAGGAGGCCTACACCAGCATGGTGGTGCTGGAACGGCGTACGGGGTACAGCGTGGTCGAGGCCCGACCCAAGACCGGGCGTACGCATCAGGTGCGCGTCCACCTGGCGGCGCTCGGTCATGCGGTGCTCGCGGATGCGACCTACGGCCGCTTCGCGACGTGGCCACTGAACCTGACCGAGGGGCAGCTGGCGATCCGGCGGCAGGCGCTGCATGCCTGGACCATCGATGTGCCGCACCCCGATGGTGGACGCCTGAAACTGCAGGCGCCGATTCCTGACGACCTGGCTCCGTGGGTCAGCCCTGGACTGGCCACGCGACCGAAGTGACGCGTCCGAAGTGACGCGTCCGTGGGCGTTGGCGCTCACGGCACGACGGGAGCCGCCGGCCCAGCCGCGGGAACAGCTGGGAGGCCGCTCTGCGTCGCGGCGAGGTTCTTGGCCGCACGATAGTAGGCGAGGGTGGCGACCAGGGCCGCGTCATCGGGTTGTCTGCTGACCGCCTGCTGCTGCAGTGCGATGGCCTGGTCGAGCTGCCCGATGCAGGCGAACAAGCGCGCCTTGGTATCGATGAACGCGGGGTTCTCGGGTTCGCTGCTGAGCGCGTGCCCAACCAGCGTGAAGGCGACGTCGAGGTGACGGTTGGGCAGATCCTCGTCGGTGGCGCGTGAGAACGCCAGGCTATTGGCCAACTCGGCGGGCAGGTCCTTGAGTGGGATGCGGGTGAGGGTTTCGCGGATGAGGTGCGGATCCTCCTGATATTTCCCGATCGCCAGGCGTACCGAGATGGCCTGCGCGTTCACCGGATCGAGCGCCACGATCTCGTCGATCTTCTTCAGCGCTTGGGCAATGTCAGGGGTGCGACCTTGCAGCAGGCGTTGGAGATCGCCTTCAGCCTTGGCGATGGCGGCCGATTTCTTTGCATCGAAGGTGCCGGCGATGACCTGGCCGAGAGGTCCATCCATCGAGCTGGGATGGCCGTGCCATACCACCGTACCGGTCGGATCCACGACGAATGCGTGCGGTATGCCGTCGATCCCCTCCATGTATGCGCTGTGCGTCGCGACATCGGCGATGCCGACATGGTAGTCCATTTTCACCCCCATTTCCGCGATGAAGGGTTTGACGGTCTCCTGATCCTCGTTGCTGAGGCCGGCGATGCGCAGCTTGGGGCCGTACTTCTTCTGCAACTCAGTGAGGTGCGGGATGCTGGTGCGGCAGGGACCG
>JANPIY010000114.1:0-15473 GCA_031425255.1 Planctomycetota bacterium | reverse complement strand
CCCCCGTTCGTGAGGTGCCCGGTGGCATGGTCGATCTCTGGATCGAAACCGGAGAGGGCCGCCACCACCAGACTGCGGTCAAGAGCGGGACCGCAACTCCGACGGATGCGATCGGCACGATCCTCATCATCGTCCGCACCGTGCCGACCATTGATGTCCAATTGTTCACGGGGATGCCGGAAGGTGATCGCGACCTGACCATCGCCGCAGATGAGATCCTGCTCAACGGCAATGCGGAAGCGGGTGCGTGGGGCAACGCCCTGATCCGCTCGCGCGACCGTGCACCGGCCTTCTCGTTCGCTGCGTTGGTGGGATCGACGTCCGCCGAATCGCGTCTGCTGATCGACCCTACGGTGGCACCAGGCTCTGTGCGGATCGGGCTGTCCTCGGACACCGATGGTTCCCGACTGACTTGCCCCACCCGCCCGGCGTTGCCGGGTGCTCGTGACCAGTTCCTGTGGAACTTGCCAGCGACCACTCCGGATGATGACTACAGCATCTTCTGGACCGCGACCGACTTGGCAGGCAATACGGCCACCGCGACCGATGCCGGGGTCAAGATCCGAGTACGGCGAGCACCACCGGCGCTTGCGTTCGAACCACCCGGTTTCGTCCCCAGCGTGACCCAGAACCGCATTGCCATCATGGGCGACCGCTTGTCCTTCTTGGAAGGACTCCGCTTGAAGGCGGCGGGCAGCACGACGTCGGTCCCCCCCACGCGCTGCCTGGTGGATGCGACGACGCCACTGCTTCTGCGTCCATCGGTGCGCAAGTCCCTGAATGCGGGGGGATACACCCGCTGGGTCCTGCCGACGCCGCTCATGGCGCCGGGACAGGTCTCCATCCGTGGTCAGGATCGTTTCGGCAATTATTCGGCGCCCGTGGTGTTCTCCTGCGTGAACGTCTACGGCGACAATAGTGCCCTCGGGGAGGGACAAAACTTGCCTTCGGAATCCACCGTCAACGGATTGAGCACCACGTGGCTCGAATTCAGAGGGGGGTCGCCCATGTGGCCTGAATGGCTGGGAGGTTCAGTCAGCACCTTGGATAACGGTCGCACCGAAGTGAGGCTGCGGGAGGCGGCTGGGTCGAGCTCCTATTGGGTGAATGGTTATTTCAGTAATTGGAGATCCTACGGCAGAAAAGACATCGATCACGGACCGCTGCGTGCGACCATAGGTTCCCAATACTGCGATGTTGCTGACGGCAACCTCCCGTCGCTCCTGCATTCAGGGACGGCTTACAGCCTCCTCCAGCCCGGCTGGTTCGGACATCGCGACACCTTCTCGAAGCCGTCGAGGCAGACCGGCGAGAGCGTTTGGAGCGCGGACGCTGTCTACCATCCATTCACCAATCCGCTCCCGGGCAACCCCCGCGGCTACTACACGTATGAAAATCAGCAGGTGAGCTTCTCGATGGGCGCGTTCTCGCCAGCCAAGGACGTGACGGTCCCTCCCCCACGTGGGATGTCGCGCATGGTGCCTACCGACCTCGCCAGCACGATCCCGGTCACCTCACCCGACTACTACACGTTGCAGATCCCAGTGAAGCCGTTGGGCCACGTGGGCACCTCCGGTCAAACCTATGTCCATGGGCGGGTGGTCGACATCCCCCCATCGTGGAGCACGACAGCGACCACTCATACCTTCCAAGTCCGTGAACCCGGTTTGGCGCAAGTCGCTTCGTCTCTGAGTGGTGGAACCACCGTGGCGTCGGCGAAATTATTCTCAGGTGCGCAGGGGTCTAGCCAACTTGACCTCACCGGATCCATGGTCACCGCATATGGCGGGGCACCTGCAGGCATGGGCTTCACGGTCCCGGTGCGACGCACGGCGGCCTCAGACTCCCTGTGTCAAGCTGGTGCCATCGACCTCGCCTATTCCCTGGCCGGCACGTTGCCGAGGCCGTTGGCTTGGAACAACGACGGGGACGGCTGGCTACGTGCGGTGAAAATCGAGAACGACGTCCTGCAACGAGGTGGCTACCAGTCCATCAAACTCGTCGGCGGATTTGTCGATCGCGCTTTCACTCCCGCCTCGTTTTCCGCTTCAACCGAGTACGTCCGCCTGTACCGGCCTGCGAACACCTTCGATAATATCCCGGGCGGCGTGGTATCGGTGCATCGGTTGGGAGTGGAGCCCGGTGAGTTGGCAGAGGACAAGATCACCATCCTCAGCCAGCGTCTGATCCCCGATCCGCTGGAACCTGACCGCCTGCAGACGGTCGAATTGCAGGTCTACGTTGGAGCGCAGGTCCCCAACGTCGTGTTGGATGTCGACGTGCGGTGCGGCGCCATCACCGGCGCGACCGATCCCTTGTCGCAGCCCGACAACGGCGACACCTTCGCCGGGGGACCCAGCCATCGCATGGGCGCGTCGCTCATGGTCGGGCGATTCGTGGTGCATCCGATCGCGCTCTGGCAGCTGCAGGACCGCAAGCTGAACATCCATATCAACGATGGATACGACGGCACCAGCGATCCCGATTGCTGGATCGACGTCCAATTGCCCTACATGACCAGGGCCGAGGCCCAGGCGCAGGTCGCAGCGCTGGTCCTGAGCTGGGGACTGGAACCGCACGTCTTCCTGCTGAAACCCGACGAGAACATATTCCGGAAGTTCCCCCACCTGAATACCGTCCCGGCGACCGAGGCCGTGCGTATGCTCGGCGGCCAAGTCCACCTCACGGCCGAAGAAGCCCTCTTGGGCGGGAGTACCGGCACGTTCGCCTACTCCATCAGCGGCCCGCTGCTCGACCGCTTGGGCCTCGGGCCGGTGATCGGCTTGGTCAGCGTCACCGAGCGCACGTTTGAAATCGAGCCATCGGTTGAAACCAACGGCCGTTTCATCAAGGCGCCGATCGGATCGGGTGGCTTGTATGGCAACTCGGCCCTGGTGCGGAAAGTGGCCACTGATCCGTTGCTGCCGGTCCTGAAGCCGGATGCGGGGAAAGATCGCAACGCCCGCTTCATGGTCGTCGATCCGACCCATAACCCCATCATTCCGACGGTGACGCCGGCCCTGATGACGGCGTGGTGCAGTAATGACACCTTCGCCGTTTCGGGCCAGGTACCCGGCACGACCATCTTCCAGGTGCGCCCGGTGTTCACTGAAGGAACCACGGTCACGCCCGGTACCGCCGCCGAGACCGTCCTGGAAATACCGATCGTGGTGGAGGTCCCGTTGATCGCCACGCCGGGGATCTACCAATTGCATGCCGCACGGACCAACGCGTCGCTGCGTACGTCGTGGGTACCGGGCGGTTCCTCGACCGAACCAATACAGCACGAGACGCCATCCCAACCCAAGGACGGGAATGACACCACCTGGTGGCGGCTGCCCCCGAGCTACCAATGGATCAATGGCGTTTCGGGAACAGGCGGATTCGAGCTGACCCCATGGGCCGCGCAGACCACCAATACCCAGGATCTCGATGCCTTGTTCGATCTGGCGATGCACCAGCTGGCCCAGATCGTCCCCACGGCGACGACGCCTGACCCGGTCACCAACACGCCGCCTCGGCCGTGGCACGCACCATTGAGCATGCCGGGCACCTTGTTCCAGGATCCTCTGACCGACTCCGATCCGAACCTGGCGAAGTACAAGCTGAGCATCGCGCGGCTGCAGACCATCCTGCTGTGGGGCGCTCCCGGCAGCACTCCTGACGAGACCATCCGCAAGCGTTTCGCCGCTGAGGCGATGCCACAGAACCTGTGGCTGCGGGCGAAGTACCTGGCGCGAATGGCTGCCACTCAAACACGCAGCTATGCGACAGCACGACAAGACGTTTTCTCACTCGAACAGCTGAGGACGTTGGAATGCAAGATGCGGACCCTGGCGGATCAAGCGGCCCTGCTGCGCCTGAAGCGCTATTTCTCGCTGCAGTGGGACTATCGCGTACCCGACTCACCCATCACCGGGCCCAACCGCATCACCGGCAATGACTCCGCGGGTTATGTGTGCGGAAATCTGTCCATGATGGGCGCCGACGCGCAGGTGAAGCCGACCCTGTGGGACTACATTTTCAGTCCGCTGACCGGTGACATGGGCCTGCTGTTCGATACCGCCATCACTCCCGATTGGCATGTCGGACACAGTTTCAGCCAGGAGATCATCAATTGGATGATTCTGGAACGTCGCTGCGCTACCGAACAGATGATCGCACGGTTCCTGAATGCGGGCCTGACTCCCACGTCCCCCGGATGGCCGTTCGTTTTGCGGGCGGCGGGCAAGCCCGATGTGCCTTTGTCGGTGATCCGCGATTCCGAGCGCGGGATCGCCTTCCAGATTCCCGACTCCGCATTCGATGTACCCACCTTTGAGCTTTATCGTTCACGAGGCTGGAGGGAGCTGCGCGGCTGGGGCATCTATCTGCCGCCGGGAGTGGATTATACGCGCTTTGCCGAAGCAATGTCCTCCGGCTTGAGAATTCTCCTCTCCTCAGGACTCATGAGCGACGAGCAGGGGAACCCGACCTACCCGCTCGACACCTATATCCCGGTGACGGCATTGTCGGGCCATGCCGCCTCCGCGGTGCGCTGCCAATACGAGATGAGCTTGCTGCACGGGCTGCTGGGTGAGCAGGCGCGGGAGGAAGCGCTGCAGACGATGCGTCAGGGCAGCCCGCCGTCCTACTACGCCTATCTGGTGGGAAACTTTGTGATGAACTGGGACAGCATTTATTCGCTGATCACGGTCAGGGACTTTGCTACCGGAGAAGGATTGCGGCCAGAGCAATACGCCATGCACACGGGTATGGCCATGTTGACCGCCCTGCCCATGGCGGGAATGGTGGCGAAGAAGCTCGTCGGCAGCACCCTCACCAGGGAATTTGCTGGGACCAAGGTAGGCGCCCAGGCGGACCTCTTCACGTCCCTGCGTGGAAATCTGAACACCAGTTCAGCCAATGTCCTCGGCGACGCCAAGAGGTCGGTCAACGAATTGGCCGCCGGTGGGACGGCCTTGGAAAAAGTGGCTGTTGGCGGCTCCGGGATGTTCAGGTTGACGGGCCAAGGGCTCAAAGATCTGGGCAAGCAGGACCTCGCCAAATCCATCGTCACCAGGTTCAGGATGCACACCGGATTTGCATCGGCGGGTCCTGGCTTGGCCGAGCGCGCCGGCTCGCAAGCACCCATCGGCAGCGTCTTCTATTCCCTCGCGAATGCCGCACGCCGACCGCTCCCGCACCCGACGCTCGCCAAGCTCGCCGACATCCGCGACGCGCGTACTCTGGTCGCACGGGCCAACGACGACGCCCTGATGATGCGTATCAACCAGGCCATGAAGACGGACGGCGATGAGGCGATCGACCGCATGGCCACCAGTCTATGCGCTAACCCGGAATGTTTCCCAGCGGGCACCTTAGTGTGTCTGGCAGACGGGAGCGCCAAGCCGATCGAACAGGTGGAGGTGGGCGATATGGTGGCAACGCGATCGGATCGCGACGCGTCCGCACCGTTCCACGCGGGAATGGTCACACGTACGTTCGTGCGACCGACCACGACCCTGATCGCGATGAGCGTGGCCCAAGCACCGGATGCGATCGCGATGGTCCTGCGCAGCACGCGGGATCATCCGCTATGGGTGGCGGGTCACGGATGGACCGAAGCCCATGATCTCGTCCCGGGCCAGATTCTGGTCGGAGACCGCCCGACGGCGCCATGGACGGTGCGCGAGGTAGCGGCTGAGGCAGTCGAGGGTGAAGCAGCAGTGGTCTACAATCTGGAGATCGGCGGCGCTCATACGTACTTGGTCGGCAGCAGCATGCATCCCACGGGACCACCGGGGGGAGGATGGGTGTGGGTGCATAATACATGCAAGGTTACTGATTCGATCAAGGCGCTCATCGACAAGGTCGATAAGGAAATTGAACTCGGGCTAACAGAAGCTCAGAAAATCGAGGCCGTCGCCAATTCGCTCACACAAGTAGCGACTAAGGCAGCGGCGCAGATTAGACCGTCCATAGTTAATCCCAAAACGATTCACTTCATGCAAAGCTCAATTAAGAATGAAACCGACGGATTCACCGTTCTGGGAAATGCGGCGGCTCTCAAAGCGGGCACTTTGAAGGCTATCAATTTGCCCCTCATCCGCGTATGGACCGATGACGCAGGGAAGGTGTGGACGCTAGATCATCGTCGGCTGGCCGCATTCAGGATAGCTGGACTGGAGGAGGTTCCTGTGCAGTGGGCTTCTTCGGAGACCGTAATCAAGCAGATGTGGAAAATGTCTACAAAGACCGCCGGAGCCAATGTGCGCCTTAAACTCGGAGACGGTTCCAGCATTCCAATCGAATGAACAAACCAAAGGAAAATATGGAAAATATACAGAACAAAGAAGGCATGGCGTCCACGATCAGAGTCATGATTAAAGAATTGGACGAAGGCGACGAAGAGTGGACCAACCGTGATTTACGAGAGTATTTGCTTTCCATGGCTAGCTGGATCGAAGACATGGATGGATACTATTTAAACCAGGGTCGTCCCGTCCCTGAAAACATGAACTGGAACGTGCTTCGCGATATATTGATGGCGGCTAAAATGTATGAATAAGACCCCGGTGTGATGAATTTATATGGAGCCTGCATCATGTAGAGCAGACAAACGGGGGTGCTCTAGCCGAAATGGCTGGCTCAATGCATCGTGAGTTCTATAAGCTCCTGCATGATAACACAGGGCAGCTCAAGTCGCTCGTTAGAGACGGTTTCAAAACCATGAACTGGGTGCTCGCCAGCAGATGACGATGCATCCAATGACGAGGAACGAGCGATGCACGGACTCGAGTCGTTCGTAGCGGATCTGCAGCCGTCTGAATCCCTTGAGCCAGGCGAAGGTGCGCTCAACTACCCATCGATGCCGTCCAAGATGCTTCTTCGACTCGACATTGCGCCTGGCAATGCGATCGATGATCCGTCGCTCGCGCAACGCCTTCCGGCAACGCGGATAGTCGTACCCTTTGTCGGCATGGAGCTTGCCTGGTTTACCGCGCGGGCGACCGCGCGGCCCCTGGATGGGCGTGATGGCATCCAATACCGGTACCATCATCTTGGAATCGTGAACATTCGCCGGCGAGAGTGCGATCGCAATGGGAACGCCCCGAGCATCGACCGCGATGTGGTGTTTGATCCCATTTCTTCCGCGATCCGTGTGATTCGGGCCAAGCGATTCGCCCCTTTTTTGGCGGGGATGTTCGACCCGTCTACGCAGACACGCCGGAGATCGACACCGCCCTCCTTGCCCAAGGTGTCGAGCAGATGCTTCCAGATCCGCTCCCAGGCACCCTTCTTCTGCCATTCGATCAAACGTCGTCGGCAGGTGCTTCCCGACCCGCAGCCAAGCTCTGGCGGCAGCGTCTTCCATGGAATGGCAAACTTGAGGACAATCAGGATGCCTAGCATGGCACGGCGATCGTCCACTCGCGGTCGCCCTCCCTTCTTGGAGGTCTTACGGGGCCGGGGGAGGAGGGGCTGGATGAGGTCCCAAAGCCCATCGGGAAGCAGATTGGCAGTCATCCGCCGCTCTTAACAGCCCTTTCAACGATTAACAGCCCCTGAGATCAGGGTTTTGAAACCGTCTCTTAGCCAACATGCAGAGCTTGGAGCTCTGGAAGAAGGCGCCAACAATCTCGCGAGAGCACCGCTTTTACTCCCCCCTCCGGGTCCCAAATGGGTCACTGAGATAATTAACTATAAGAAAGGGCCACTGACCCCCATCCAACACATCCACAATCGTCATGCTATAGGCTCACCATGGTCAAGCGTGGGTAAGTTTGACACGGATAGGGCCACCAAGATTATGGAGTATATCTCTGATGCCCACTCGAAGGGGCGGTGGATTGCTAAGAAGCCAGGGGGATACGACATTGTTTATCATGCTGACAATGCTGTAGGGGTTGATGACGTGGGCAAAGCGACCAATATCATTCTCATCCATTTGAGGAAGGATCTAGCCGTTTTGAGTGCGTACCCAGTAAGTGCTGCCTATCTCGCAAAAATCACAGCAGGAATCAAATGAGCATGGAGATGCAGGTGAGGTTCACGATGGACGCGGAGGCCGTTGAAAGGGAGAAGTCAGTTGATCCGACTTCGGAGTTAGATGAAAGCGCCTTGGCTATCCGTTTCGATTCAAAAATAGAAATCCTGACCAGTAATTCTGCGTTAGAAATACCTTCGGTCCCATTGTTGGGTTTCTGCTACGGGCTCCTGGATGAGATGATTAAAGTCATGAAGGACCCTTCAGCGGAGGGATTTTATCATGATTTTTATGGTGAATTTAATATTTCCATGGCCATAGAGGGAGGCTGTTTTGTTTTCACCCTGGATCCCGATTCGAGGTCGATTCGATGCCTCATTGGCGATGCCGTAGAGGCCTTTGTTTCATTTGGAAAATCCGTCAAGGAATTCATTCTTGCGATCGACCCCGGTTTGGTAAATCTTCCTATTTACGACAAATTGATAGAAGAAATACAGTTCCATTATTCGATGAGCGGACATCGACGGAAGCGCGATTTGTAATTTGGTATTGTGCTGGGAAAATACACCCACGGTGATAAGGGTTACGTCAAAGTTGCCACTAAACAGTGGAGGTGGCTGTTAAATTTATATTTTCTCTATAGAGCGTAAAATATTCGAGGAAAGACGCGTCCAATGAGCCACAATACACAGGTTGCACCAGGATGGCATTTTAATGCAGATGAAATTTCCGCAGGTGTTTACAGGGCAACAGGAAGAGATTCCTTAGGGCACACCATAGAACGAACAGGGTTCGACCCAGAGGCCCTTCTGGAGTCCTGTAAGATTGAAGCGTGGCGCATCATAAATCACCCATCAACTGGTGACGAGACTGCTCAATGATGAATCGTCTGTTCAATAACTTCTGCCTGAATGACTTTGCATACAGTGAAGACACTGAGCTCGCTCAGGACGGCACTTCCTGTTAATAAAGATCGCACGGCGAAAGGTGATCCTCAGCAACGGTCGATCCCCATCACCCCGCCTTTTTCAAGCCGGTGTGAATCCCCCCAGCCACACCTGCTCACGGCGCTCGCCTTCGACCTCAATCACCGTCACGTCTGCCAGGTCGCACCAGTTGAGACCGGCAAGGCCGCATCCTGGCCACCAGCCGGCGATGACATCGGGAGCGAGGGTCGGCGCGATTCCACCATCGAGCAGGAGGACGGCTTCCGCCGCGTTCAATGCTCCACCCGTGAGGCGGGTGGTCGCCGGTATAGCCGGTGGCCGCAGTAACAACGAACGTCCGGGTCCCTCACCCGCCTCTACCAGACACCCCACCATCCCATCGCCGATCGGCCACGGGCTGCCGCTGAGGGTCGCCACCACGCGGCGGCTCCAGTCGTTGTGGCGTTCACCCGCCAGCACCAGCGCGGCCGGCGCGCGACCGGTGTCGACCAGACGGTGGGCGAAACGCAGCGCGCCGAGCGCACCGGTGGCGCCGTGCGATATGGTGGTGGTGGGTCCGCGCAGGTGCAGCAGTTCGCCGATGGCCGCGGCGCAGGAGTTGTGCACCGAGGTGGTGAAGGGGGTCGGGCTGCCGCCGGCATCGCCGTAGGTGCTCAGGCTGTGGGCGAAGCGGCAGGTGGATTCCACCGCGCCGTAGCTGGTCGCCACCAGCACCGCGGTGTCCGGCGGCAGGTCGCCGCCCTGCTGGAGCAGGCGTTCGACGGCGGCGCAGGCGAGGCGGGTGAGGGGATCGAAACGACGACGCGCCCCAGGGGGCACCCAGGCGGGCCAGGCCTCGCCTTCGCTCTCCGACCCTGGGAACGCGCGGGCGTAACGGCTCAGGCGCATCGCTCGGCCTTTCCGAACGCCAGGCAGGCGTTGACGCCGCCGAAGGCGAGGGTGGTCGACAGCACCACGTCGAGGGTTCCAGGGCGGGTGGCGCACACCACCTCGACACCACCCAGCGGCGTGCCGTCCGCGGCGCCGGCGCTCGCCCACAGCTGCTGATCGCTCAGCGCCAGGCAGCAGGCGACCGCCTCCACCGCCGCCGCCGCGCCCATGGTGTGGCCATAGGTGCGTTTCGTCGAGGCGGTGGGCAGCGCGCCGAACATCCGGGCGAGGACCATGGTCTCGACCTGGTCGTTGTCGCGCGTACCCGTGCCGTGGGCGTTGACGTACCCCACCGCTGCGCGCGCCACGCCGGCATCGCCGAGCGCCTCGCTGATCGCGCGTTCGAGTTGCACGCCCTGCGGATCCGGCGAGGTGAGGTGGTAGGCGTCGGGATGTTCGCCCCAGCCCAGCAGGCTGGCGATGGGCCTCGCGCCGCGTCGGCGCGCATGGTCGGGATGTTCGATCAGCAGCGCGGCGGCGCCTTCGCCCAGGCTCATGCCCCCGCGTTCGGCGGTCAGCGGCCGGCAGCCGTGCGGATCGACCAGCATCAGGCTGGTGAAGCCGGCCATGGTCACGCGCGTCAGGGCGTCGGTGCCAACCGCGAGCGCCGCCGGGCAGGCCCCGCTGCGCACCAGCTCCATCGCCTCGATGATCGCCGCCGCCGCACTGGCGCAGGCCAGGGCGTGGGTGCCCTGCGGCCCGTGGCAGCCGAGCAGTCGCGCCAGCGCCTGGGTGGTGCGGTGCGGATGCTGGCGGCGGTAGATCGGCGACACCACCTGATCGCCATCACGCAGGAAGACCGCTTCGCTCTCGGGCATGCCGCCGGTGCAGGTGCCGACCACCACCGCGACCTCGCCACGCTCAGCACTCGGCAGACGTGCCTGGTCCAGTGCTTCGCGCGCCGCCGCCAGCGCCAGCGCCGCGGTGCGGCTGGGCAGGGGCGGCAGGCGGGCCTCCACCGCGCCGATCGGCACCTGAT
Source organism: Planctomycetota bacterium (assembly GCA_031425255.1). Taxonomy (GTDB): domain Bacteria; phylum Planctomycetota; class UBA11346; order UBA11346; family UBA11346; genus BOG-1363. Next base: position 4,648 of record JANPIY010000114.1, on the reverse strand, counting down.
GCGCCAACGGCAGCTGCGACCCGGGGCGCACCCGCAGGCCACTGGTGCCAGCGGTCAGTGCCGCACGTTGGGCGGCCAGCCCCAGCCCAGGGGCGCCGACACAGCCCAGACCGGTGATGGCCAAGGCCAGGCCGGGTCGACGGATGGAAAGGGGGGCCGACATCGGGCGGGGATTGTGCCGCACCAGATGATGGCTCAAGGGTGGAAGCGGGCGCCTGCCGCGCGGCCAGCCGACGGCGTGGTCACGCGTGCGCGGCCAGCCGCCGTGCGACCAGCAGCGCGATGTGGCGCAGGGCGGGAATCGCCACCTGCTGGCGATCGGCGGCGGCCAGCAGCGCGCCGAGCACCCACGGCAATTCTCCAGGATCGCGCATCACCGAGGGATGGTGATCGCCGACCGCGTTGAAGAACGTCGTCGCCCGCGCGACCATTCCAGGAGTGAGCGGAAGGCCGGCGGCCAGTCCCAGGGACTCGCCCTCGGCGGTGGCGGTCAGGGTCAGCGTGCGCCAGTGCGGATCGTCCCACACCGCCGCCATGGTGCGGCCGGTGCTCAGGCAGAGTGGACCGACGGTGGCATTGAGCACGGCCTTCTCCCACTGCGCGCCGCGCGCGTCGGCGACGCGTTCGACGACGATGCCGGCAGCCTCCCACGCCGCGAGCACCGGCATCCAGGCGCTGGCCAACGGACCGACGATCACGCGCGGATCCACACCGGTGGCGTGCAGCACGCCATCGGCGTCGAGGTCGACCGCGAACATGCAGGTCACTACCGGCAGCGGCTGACCGAGGCCGTTCTGCGCCGCCAACGATCCCTCAGGAAGCGCCGCCCATGGCGTGTGGTGGACGCGGGTGGCGACCAGCAGCGGCAGTCCGGGCACCGGGTCGGCGTGCAACGTCGGCGTCCAAGACAGCACCCGGTCGCGCACGCGCACGCGGGTCGCGCGCGGCCGGCCCGAGGGCCCGACGACGACCCAGGGCGCACCCGCGGCCGCACCGAGGAAACTGCCGACCAGGCCAGGACCGAAGACGCCGCAGGTCATGGGGGGCGGAGAGTCCAGAGCATGCGTGCGCCCGCAAGGGTGCAGGACTGGCAATACCCGGCGCCACACCATGCTCCCGCCCCATGCCCAAACGCGCCGATGCTCCGACCGATGATCCGTCTCTCGGCAGCGTCGACCCCGCCCTGCATCCGCCGATCGCCTTTCCCGACGTCGACTGGCAGTGGTTCACGGCGCGCTGCGCCGAACTCGGCATTCCTGGCGCGGAGGGCCGGCGCGCGGTCGCCGAGGCGATCTATGGCCACCTGGTGGGCGTGAACCGCTGGCTCAACCTGACCAAGCTGACGAGCCCACGCGAATACTTGAAGTTGCACCTGCTCGACAGCCTGACCATCGAAGGCGAGAGTCGCATCGGTCAGCTCGAAGAGGGCAGGCCGTGCGTCGATCTCGGCAGCGGCGGCGGCTACCCTGGGCTGCCGCTCGCGATCTGGCATCCGACCATCCCCTGGATCATGATCGACACCCGCCAGAAGAAGGTCGAGTTCCTCAGTGCCGCCTGTCTGCTGACCGGCAATCCGCAGGCCTCCGCGCGGCATCTGCGCGGCAACGAGGTCATCGCCCGCGCGCCCGACCTGCGTCGCCGCTGCCAACTGGTGACCTGCCGCGCCATGGGCCAGGCGATCGAGGTGCTGCATGAAAGCGTGCACCTGCTGCACAAAGGCGGTCACCTGGTGATCTGGAAGGGGCCGGCCTTCGCCGGCGACGAGAAGGCGATGGCGCTGTCGGCGTGCAACCAGCTCGGCTTCACCTTCGTGGGCGAGCGCAACGTGATGCTCGAAGCCGGCGACCCCGAACGCGTGATGGTGATCTTCCAGCGCATCGTCTGAGCGCCTGGGACCGCCGGCTGCCAGCCGGCGGGGTGTTCCCGGGACCGCCGGCTGCCAGCCGGCCCGGGGCAATCTCGAAATCTTCCAGGTCACGTGATCTTCCTGGCCCCACAGTCGACTGGCAGGCGGGGGTACCAGGGGAGATTGCCACTGGCCGGCTGCCAGCCGGCGCTCAATGCTGTTTAGCTCACGCAATGAAGAGGGGAGGAAAGGCATAGCCACAGAGCTCACAGAGAGCACAGAGCTGGAGAATTGGCCCGCTCTGTGCCCTCTGAGGGCTCTGTGGCTGGTTGTCCTTCTCCTGACTTCAGGATTCAGCCTGAGCTAAACGGCATTGAGCCGACGGTCCCAGGGGCAGGAGCCAGCACCCGGTTGCCGCACGGGACCGCCCTGGGCACACTCCCGCCCATGTCCGAAGCCCGCCCGTTCTGTCCGCCTGATACGCCACCGACCTGGATCCGTCCGCGTCACTTCCGCATCGACCACGTCGATCTGGCGGTGACGGTCGACGTCGATGCGCAGCGCGTCATGGGCGTGGTCGAGCACCACGTCACCCTGCTGCCGCATGGCGAGGTCAGGCGCACGCTCGAGCTCGACCAGCATGATCTGACCATCAGCGCCGTGACGATCGACGGCGAGCCGGCCGCCTTCAGTCTCAGCGATGGCCGGGTGGCCGTCGAGGTGTCAGCGGCGAAGTCCTCCCGCTTCATCCTGCGCGTGACCTTCGCCGCCGAGCGGCCGCAGAAGGGCATGTTCTTCATCCGCCCGGACGTCGCCCTCGGCCGCGTCGCGATGGCCTGGACGCAGGGTGCGATGGAAGACCATTCGCACTGGTTCCCGGCCTTCGACAGCCCGAACAACCTCAGCACCTACCGCCTCGCCATCCGCCACCGCGCCAACCTGCTGGCCGCGGCGAACGGTGAGCGCGAAGCGCGGAACGACCACGGTGACGGCTGGGCCACCACCATCTTCCAGCAGCGCCAGGCGCACGTGCTCTACCTGGTCACCGTCGCGGTGGGCGACTTCGTCGCGGTCGACGACGCCAGCGGCCCGGTGCCGATCACACATTACCTGCCGCGCGGCCATGAGGCCGGCGCCGGCGCGATGTTCCGTGCGACCGCGTTCGCCATCCAGTGGCTCGGCGACTATATCGGCGTGCCCTACGCGTGGTCGCGCTACGGCCACGTGGTGGTGCACGGCTTCATGTGGGGTGGGATGGAGAACACCACCTTGACCACCATCACCGATCGCGGGCTGATGGACGCCACCATCCAGAGCCGCGAGGACGTCGACATCGACTCCCTGGTGGTGCATGAGCTGGTGCACCAATGGTTCGGCGACCTGCTGACCATGAAGGCGTGGTCGGACATCTGGCTGAACGAGAGCTTCGCCACCTACCTGGAAGCGCGCGGCACCAGTGCGTGGCGCGCCTCGCGCGGCGACGGAGCCGAGGCCGACGTGCTGGCGCTCGAGTTGTGGAACAACAAGCGCGACTACCTCGACGAGGACGGTGGCCGCTATCGCCGGCCGCTGGTGACCAACCGCTACACCGACGCCTACGAACTGTTCGATCGCGTGGCCTATGAAAAAGGCAGCCTGGTGCTGCATCACCTCTGCCGTTTGCTCGGCGAGGACCGCTTCCGCGCCGCGCTGGCGCTCTACACCACCCGCCACGCCCACGACCTGGTCGAGACCGACGACTGGCGCCAAGCGCTGGAGGATGCCACCGGCGAACCCTTCGACTGGTTCTTCGCCCAGTGGGTGCATCGCGCCGGCCACCCGGTGCTGAAAGTCGCCTGGCGCCACGATCCGGCGCGCGGCCAGCTCATCATCGAGGTCGAGCAGACCCAGGCGGCGACCGACCCCGAGCAGGTCTTCCGTCTGCGCTGCGACGTCGCCTATCGCTTCAGCGACCAGTACCGGCGCGAGACCATCGATCTGCGCCGGGCCAAGGAGACCATCGTGCTCGCCTGCGCGCAGGCGCCCACCTGGGTGGTGGTGGATCCCGACGGCGACCTGCCGGCGGAATGGCAGGAGGAAGGCGGCATCGACGAACTGGTCGCGCGCCTGAACGATCGCCAGATGAACGCCTACGGCCGCGCCCGTGCGGCCGTCGTGCTCGCCCGCCGCCACCCGACTCCGGCGCTGGTCGACGGACTGCTGGTGGCAGCCGCGGAGGGCCAGGCCGAACTGGTCCGCCTGGAGGCGATCGCCGCCCTCGGCGCGGTGCGCGGCCCCGAGGCGCGCGCCGGCTTGCTCGGGCTCGCGAGCAGCGTGCGCGCCCCGCGCCTGCGTCGGGCGGTGGCGAAAGCCCTCGGCGCCTTCCGCGACGACGCGTTGGTGGCGGAGCGCCTCGAAGCCCTCGCCGCTGGCGAAGTCAGCCCGTCGACCGCCGGCGAATGGCTGGCCGCCCGCGGTGCGCTCGAACGTCCAGGGGCGACGCCGCTGCTGCGCTCATGGCTCAAACGCGAGAGCTGGAACCAGCGCCTGCGCACCGCCGTGCTGCGCGGCCTGGGTGCGAGTGGCGAAGCCGCCGCGATCGACGATGCACTCGGCGTGCTCGCCGACGAGACCCAGTCCGACGCCGTGCTGGGCGCCGCCGCCAGCGCCGCCGCGCAGCTGGGTGCACGCCACCTGACCGCGCGCGACCGCGTGCGCCGCGCCATCGAACGCCGTCTGGAGCATCCGTCCCTGGCGGTGCGCTCCGCCGCCGCGCGCGCGCTCGGCAGTCTCGGCGATGCCCAGGCACGCGCCGCGGTCGGC
>JANPIY010000113.1:0-3021 GCA_031425255.1 Planctomycetota bacterium | reverse complement strand
CCAACACCGCCGGTTGCTTCACCGCCGAGGACGCTGTGCGCACCGCGCGGCTCGGACGCGAACTGGGTATCAGCGACATGATCAAGCTGGAGGTGCTCGCGGATCCGCAGACCCTGCTGCCGCATCCGGTGCAGACCCTGGAGGCGACGCGCATCCTCGCTGCCGAGGGCTTCACCGTGCTGGTCTACACCAGCGATGATCCGGTGCTGGCCAAGGAACTCGAATCAGCCGGTGCCGCAGCGGTGATGCCGGCCGGGGCACCGATCGGTTCCGGGCTGGGAGTGATCAATCGCAACAGCATGGAGATCATCCTCGAACGGGCGACGGTGCCGATCATCATCGATGCCGGCGTAGGGACGGCCTCCGACGTCACCATCGCGATGGAACTGGGCGCCGCCGGGGTGCTGCTCAACACCGGCATCGCCGGGGCGAAGGATCCGGTGCGCATGGCGCGAGCGATGCGGCACGCCCTCGAGGCGGGCTACTGGGCAGCGGGCGCCGGGCGTATCGCCAAACGCCGCTACGCTAACGCCAGCTCACCGACCAGCGGGCTGATCGCTGCCAGCGGTCACCTCGGCGGCGTCCCTGGGGAATGACAGCCGACAACCGGATATTCACCACGGAGCGCACAGAGATGGGGAGTCTTCTCCTCTGTGCGCTCTGTGCGCTCTGTGGTGAATATCTCTCTGGCTGTCGCCTATCAGCCGTTCAGTCGAGGTAGCCCGACAGGCGCAATGCGGTCACCACTTCCGCGACCGCGGTCGAGCGGTTGAGCGCGTACAGGTGCAGTCCCGGGGCTCCTGCTGCCAACAGTGCTTTGCAGAATTGCACGGTGTAGGCGATGCCCGCGCGCCTGACCGCCACCGCGTCGTCGGTCAGCGGAGCGAGTTGCGCGCGCAGCGACTCGGGGATGGTCGCGCCGCAGGTGGCGCAGAACCGTTCCAGCGCCTTGAAATTGGTGATCGGCAGGATCCCAGGGATGATGCGCGGAGTGTGGCCCAGGCGGGTGGTGAGGTGCGCCAGCAGCTCGACATAGGGTTCGACGGTGAAGAAGCATTGGGTGATGGCGGCACAGGCGCCGGCTGCGAGCTTGCGCTCGAGGTTCGCCCAATCGGAGTCACGGCTGATGGCGTCAGGGTGTTTTTCAGGGAAGGCGGCGCAGGTGATGGCGAACCGTCCATCGGCGCGGATCAGGCGGATGAGGTCGAGGGCATAGGCGCAGCCGCCATCGGTGGGGGTGAAACGCGCCTCGCCCTTGGGCGGATCGCCGCGCAGCGCCAGCAGGTTGCTGATGCCGGCGCTGGCGTACTCCTCGAGCAACGTCTGCAGTTCGGCATTGGTGGCGTTGACGCAGGTCAGGTGCGCCATCGCCGTGATGGCGGTTTTGGCCTGGATGTGTTGGACGATCTCACGCGTCTTGGCACGGGTACCGCCGCCGGCGCCATAGGTCACCGAGACGAAATCGGGGCCGAGGGGAGCCAGTTGCTCGATGGCGTCCTCGAGGGTCATCCACGAGCGTTCGTTCTTGGGCGGGAAGAACTCGAACGACAGGGTCCGGGCCTTGGTGGCGAACAGGTGATCGAGGCGCATGGGGGAATGGTGGGTCCATTCATCGCTCCATCAAGATGCGACGATGCAAAGCGGATGAATACCAGATGGCCGGTGGGGCGGAGGACCCAGGTAGATTTCCTCCGGCGTTGTACGGGTGCCCAGTCCATGGGCGCCAGACCGGGGCCATCGCAGCTCCTGCGGCTTTGCGCCAACTGTTAGCTGCCACTTGAAGTAGGTAGAGCGCGTGGCTAGCCTCCCCTGGCCTCTGGTTGCTGTACCCAATCGTGCGTTCTCGCGAGGAGATCGGATGTCGAAGATGCCTTTCATGACCGTGGCCAAAACCATGGGGATCGGGTGCCTGGGATTGGCTGCCTGGGCTCCAATCGCGGCGGAAGACCTCAAAGTTGCTGATTTCGATTACTTCCGGCTTCAGGCCAGCCTTGGCGTGGTCGCCGCGCCAGAGGTGAACGAGACGGCCAAGAACGCCAGCGGGTCGAGCACGGAATACGAGTGGAATGGCAACCGCGACAGCGGGTACCAGGCGGCGATCACCGCCATCTTCGGCCGCGGCACCCCGGCCGGGGAAGGCTGGCAGTGGGGTACCGAACTGGTGTTTGGGCACTACGACATCACGCCGTCCGACTTCACGGTCGACGGCCTGGTCATCAACAACGGTTCCGACGCCGAACTCACCTATCGCACCTTCGGCATCAATGTCATGGGCGGCTGGCAATGGGGCATGACCGACCTCGACAATTTCACGGGATTCATCGAGCTCATGCCTCACCTCGGCGGCGGCATCGCCTTCGCCAACAACGAGGTCAACACGGCCGCAGCGGGCAATCCCGCGGTCTATGAAGAGGAAAGCGGAACCGGTTTCTATTGGGAAGCCGGCCTGCGTTTCGGTGCCTACATCACCGAGAAGCGGCTGCTCTACGGCGTCAACCTCACCTACGCCTATAGTGCTTCGACCATCGACATGGATTTTCCGGGTGGGTTCACCAGCGAGCTCGACCTGAAACGGCATGGCTTCGGCATCGGCGCCGTGGCCGGTTATCGGTTCTAGCTCGCCCTGGGCCACAGTCAGAACTCTGCAAGGTACCAACCATATGACCACGTCGACCGCCTCCATCTCCGCGCATCTGGCTCGCCTGGCGCGCGTCGCCCTCGGGGTCCTGCTGCTGGTGTTGGCCACCATGCCTGCGGCCTTCGCCTATCAGATCAGCCTGGAGCCCGGAACGGCGGGCGGTGACGCGAAGGAGATCGACCAGACCCCGGCCACGTCCCGCTTGCAGCGTTCGGGGACGGGCAACCAGCTGGCCATCCCGCTCCAAGTGCTCAACTCGAGCGACGCCAGCCCCAGCGACTATGAATTCGAATGGTTCGATACCGCGACCGTGCCGGGCGTCTGGCGCGAAGTGGGGAGTGATGAGGCCACCTCGGGCCCTGTCACCTTCCAGGTCGGCCAGC
>JANPIY010000112.1:0-22313 GCA_031425255.1 Planctomycetota bacterium | reverse complement strand
GGCCGCCCAGGCGCCGGCGGCCAGGGAGTCGAGGTTGCAGATCATCAGGACACCACCGAAGGGCACTTCATAAACCGTCACCACGATGCGGCTGGTCAGGCCCACGGCGATGGCGATGGCGCAGGCGATCGGCACCGAGCGCAGGGGCAGCATCAGCATGAGCCACGGCCAGATCAGATAGAACTGCTCCTCCACCGAGAGCGACCAGAAATGGCTGATGGCACCCGGGAAGCCACCACGCGCCACCACGCCGACGTCACTGAGGTAGAACACCTGCCAGGGCCAGGTCTCCCACATGGCCTTGAGTCCGGTGGCCAGCAGCACCGCGCACAGCAGGTAGTAGGCGGGAAAGATGCGCAGGGCGCGCCGCACATAGAAGCGGCCGACCACGCTGAGCAGTTGCGGTGGTCCACCGCGGTCGGCGCGCAGGTCGAGCAGGATCCCGGTGATGAGGAAACCGCTGAGGACGAAGAACAACTGCACACCGAACATGCCGATGTTGAGGTAGTTTTCGTAAGCGCCGATCGGCGTGAAGTGCTGCAGGATCACCGCCGTCACCGCGAAGAACCGCAAGCCATCGAGCTGGGCGAAGCGTTGCTCTGACTTGCTCATGGCTCTCCCGCCGATCATTTCTGCCGACGTCGAGCCTGCTTGCTACTCCTTCACCTGTGGATCGTCAATCGCCGCTTGAAGCCGTGGTAGAGCGCCCAGCGTTTTGAATCTGCTTCATCCCTGCTGTCGCAATGCCACCGCCGCCAGCAATACCAGTAGCAACGACGCGACCCCGGTACCAACGCCGCAGCCACCGCCGCCGCCATCCGAGGTGGCCGATGCCGTGGGAGGCGTGACCGGTGGAGGCGGCGTGGTGCCCCCGCCCGTCGGGGCGGCATAAGCACCGATATCGGGAGCGCCGGCATCGCTGCGCACACTCAGCGCGCCCACGCCGTCATGATGGTGCGTCGGTACCGCCGTACGGCTGACCCCACCACCATCGACGTAGTTGAAAGCGGGCGCACCGCCGTCGATGCACGGTGATCCGACCGCCAGATGCAGATCGCTGGGCGCCTGGATGAACCCAGGGGCGCTACCCGTGAGCGTGCCGGAGAACGTCGCGGGAATGATCGCGCCGGTGGGCGCCCAGTTGCCGGCGCCACTCACGGCCCCTGCGGCCGAGACCAGATTCGCCGAACCGGTGAACACGTTATTGCGTGCCACGATGCCGGCCTCAGGGCGGTTGCTGGTGAGGAAGATGATCGACGGCGTACCGGCGATGCAGGTGTTGTGCATGGCATAGATGGTGCCGGTATGCCCGCCTCCCCCATCGGTGCCGAAGGAGATGAAGCGGCCGCTGTTCCAGCCGCTCCCGCGTGGCTTGGAGATGATGACGTTGCCGATCAGCACGGCGTTGCTGTTGCTGCCGGCGGTGGCGGCAGCATCGACCAGGCCGACCTCGCCGTCCTGCGAATCGGCGATGTGGTTGTAGAGCAGCGCGGTGAAGTGTGCACGGCTCTTGACGTTCTGGCCATACGGGGCGTCGTGGATGTGGCAGCCGCGGATGGTGACGGTGGTGCCACCCAGGTAGAGGTTGTGGCTGTAGCCGCTGAACAGCGCGGTGCCGTTGGCGTCGATCTCGCACCCGTCGATCAACACGTCGTCGCATCCGTCGCTCATGACGCCCATGTCGTTGTCATGGATGTGGCAGTTGCGCACGGTCACGCCGCTGACACCGGTACCTCCGCCCGTGATGCGCAGGCCAGCGCCGTTGTTGCCGTTGCGGGCATTGGCGAATTCCAGGTTGTCGATGATGACATGGCTGGCTTCGATCTGGAACACCGCGCGTGGCAGGGAGCCCGCGCCGCTGACATCCTTGCCGCTGGCGTCGAACCGCGGGCGGGTCGCCCCGACGCCACGGATGGTGATCGGAGCAGCGGCGGTGCCCGACGCCGTCCAGCGCCGCACCTCGGCATAGGTCCCTGGGAAGATCCTGACCTCGTCCCCAGGGTTGAGCGTCGGCAGGGTCGCCAGCGAGGCGTAGGTCTTCCCAGGGCCGACTTCGCGTACGGCGGCCGGCAGGGAGGCGATGGCGATCATCAGGATCAGGAGGCTGCGCATGGGCGGTTCCCAGGGGGGGTCAGATACGTATCTCTCCCACTCCCGCTCCAGCGTTACGGATTTTCGCCGCGACGGGATTTCGGGTGTAACGATCGTCGTCATGCTGGAGAAATGGACGACGCCATGCCCGCTGCCATGCCCACCTCCATGCCCAAGGCCATGCCCGACCGCTCCCAGGAAAGCTTCACCCGCCTGTGGACCCAGGCCCACCCCGCCATCGCCGGCTACATCCAGGCGGTGGTGACGGACCCGCACGCCGCCGACGATGTCCTGCAGGAAGTCGCCTTGACCCTCTTGCGCAAATTCTCCGAGTACGATCCCGCGCGGCCCTTTGTGGCCTACGCCATGGGGGTGGCCAAGACCGCCATCCTCAGCGAACGCCGCGACCGCACCCGCGCGGTCAGCCGCCTGCGTCCGGCAACCGTCGCCAGCCTTGAACAGGTTTGGCTGGAGGTGCTGCCCAGCGCCGATGCGCGCCGTGGCGCCCTCGGCGAATGCCTGCACCGCGTCACCGGGCGCAGTCGTGAGCTGGTGGTGCTGCGCTATGAGGAGGCGATCGAACCGCAGGAGATCGCCCGGCGCCTGGGCATGAGCGCGGTCGCGGTACGGGTGGCGCTCTCACGCATCCGCAGCGCGCTGCAGGGCTGCATCGAAAAACGCCTGGCACGCCTCAGCCCATGACGCCGGACGAACTCATCAGCGGTCACCTCGACCATACCCTCGACGACGTCGGTCTCGCCGCGTTCGACTCCTGGCTGGCCGCCGACCGCGCTCATCAGGTGCGTTTCTGCCAGGCCGTGCTCGCCCACCAGCACCTCCGGCAACGCGGTTTCGCCGCCGCCCACGCGACCTCGTCGCGCCGGTACCTGCGCCTGCGTCCCCCGGCGCGAGCTCCGCGACGGTGGTGGGCCGGCCTCGCCGCGACCGCGGCGGCCGCACTGCTGATGACCATGGTCGGCTGGTGGGTGTACGGCCCGGCGAGCGATGAGGCGCCGGTCCTGGTGCGTGCGGAGTCCACTGCGGTGATGCGGTCGGACGGCCTTCAGCGCATGGTCGGCGACCGCCTGCTGCCCGGCGATGAGCTGACCACCGGCGCGGGCTCGGCCTACCTCCGCTACCACGATGGCACCGAGGTGGTGCTCGCCGCCGGCAGCCGTGCCCGCGTCCTGCCGCCGGCCGTGGGAAAACGCCTGCACCTGGACTACGGCGACCTCGACGCCCAGGTCGCAAAGCAACCACCCGGGCGGCCTCTAGTGATCAGCACGGCCACCGCTGCCATTACGGTCCTCGGCACCACCCTGAGGGTGGCCAGCACCGCCGATGAGACCCGCGTCAGCGTCAGCACCGGACTGGTCACCGTCACCCGTGGCAATGACACCGTGCCGGTTCCGGCGGGTTCCTTCGTGGTCGCCGCCGCGGCCACGCCGCTGGTGGCGCGGCCTCAGCAGATGGCGATCGGAGCGGTCCTCGCCGTTGGTGTCGGACAACGCTACGCGAGCATCAGCGACCTGCCGGCGCTCGCCCCTGGCGATGTCGTTGAGCTGCATCCCGGTCGTCATCGTGGCGGCTGGAAACTCCCCCAGGGCGGCACCGCCCTGCGCCCGCTGATCATTCGCGGCATCCGCGGCAGCGATGGCGAGCGGCCGCTGCTGTCCGGCGATGGACTGGTCCTGGACGGCGTCGGTGCGACCGCGCGGGCGGTGCTGCAACTGCACGGGACCAACGTGGTGGTCGAGCACCTCACCATCAGCGGCGGGCGCAACGGCCGCAATGCCGCCGGCATCCGCTGCGTCGATGCCCAGGCGATCACCATCCGCGACTGCCGCATCCACGACTGCGACCAGGGCATCGATGCGGTCGCCGACCGCATCGTCATCCTCGACAACGACATCGGCCCTTGCGGCAACGCCGCCAACGACGGCTATTGCCATCTGCTGCACCTCGGCGGCGGAGCCGCCACCGTGCGCGGCAACCACCTCCATGATGCCACGCACGGTCAGGCGGTGATGAGCGGCAACCGTTCGCTGGTGCTGGAAGCCAACCGCATCACCGGCGCTGCCGATGGTGAGATCAGCCTGCTCGATCCCGGTCATGAACGCAGCGTCACCCTCAGCGGCAACCTGCTGATCGGCCAACCGCGCGGCCGCGGCAACCGCATCCGCACCATCGATATCCATGGCGCCTCCGCGGGCGATCTGCGCCTGGAACACAACACCCTGGTGGCGGCGGAACCGGCGGTGGTATTCCTGCTCGGCGCCGGCAGCGCGATGCGCGTGCGGGCCGAGGACAATATCTTCACCGGCTCGCGGCAGATCGTCGGCGAGGACCTGATGGTGAGCGGCCGCGGCAACCAGTTGCCGGCCGACGCCCTTGTGCCCCCGCGTTTCACCGACAATCTCATCGCCCCTGCCGCGGATGCCGGCTTCGTCGACGCCGCCCGCGGTGACTATCGCCTGCGCCCCGCTGCTGCGGGAGCCGGACGTGTGCCGTCCCGCTCTTCTTCGCGGTTACAACCCGCGATCGCGCCCGGTCCCGGCTCCACCGCCCGCAACGATGACGACGACCCGGGTGCTTTCCCCCGCCTGCACCGCTGATCGCTCGGCATTACCGCTCCCTGCAGGGACTGACCGCCTCGACCAACCTCGTCATCTTTCCAACCATCCCTTCCATCCTCTTCATGCCCGTTTGTAGTCGGTCTACTCCACTGTGGGTCTGAGTGACCTCCCCCGGTTTGGTGCACCACCATTTAGGCGATAAAATCGCCGCACGTATGTTCACCATGAGCAACACCCCCACGACCAAGCCGTCGTCAAAGTCGCGGCATGCGACCGTGGTACCGCCGAGCCCAACGGTGATGACCAGAGCAGCGATCATCGGCAGGCGATCAGACCTGCTCACGGTTTTGCCTTCGCAGGCACGCGCAGCGCGGTCGGCGGTGATACGCCTCCGGCGTTCACGGCGGAGATCTGGAAGTGGTAGTCCTTCGTCGGGTCGAGCCCCTTGACCTTGGCATTCTTATCGGTGTTCCCCTTATCGAACCAGGTTGTCTCCAGCAGCGCGGTCCTGAAGTCAGTGGGCCATGAGAAGGACGGCGTGGCGGCGGTGGACCGGTAGATCACATAGCCGGTCGCACCGGGAACCGCCTTCCACGTCAGGACGATGCCCACCCCTCCCCGGAAGTCCTTCCACGATCCGGCCAGTTCGGCTGGTGCCACCATCGGCGCCAGTGGCACGGGAGCCGCGCGTGCCCGCGCCGACGCGCCGCTCTGCCCGGCAGCATTCTCGGACGTTACGTGGTACTCGTAGACCCGGCCGTCGCTCGCGGAGCGATCGGTGAAGCTCGTCGCCCGAACGGTCTCCAGGCGTCGGGTCCCGATCGGGAAGAATCCACCGAGGCCATCGGGATGCATGGTCGACCGCCAGACCGTGTAGTGCGAGGCGCCCGCAGTCGCTGACCAGCGCATGGCGACGAGATGGTGGCCGGAGTCGGTGACCATGAGTTGCTGTGGAACCGGGGGGACGGCATTCGCGATGGCAGCGGTCGGGGTCGCAGATGCCGATGACGCACTGTCCGCACTAGCGCCTTCCGTATTCACGGACGCGACGCGATAGGTGTACGCGGTATCATTGATGGCAGTGGCATCAGCGAACGTCGTATCTCCGAGGCCGCTGCCGGTGACGGGACCGGTGACGTTCTCAGCGATCAGAATCGGAGCCCCGCCCCCCGTGGAGCGCAGGACGCGGTAGGCATCCGCTCCGGGGACAGGCGGCCAGCGTACCTGGACGCGACCATTTCCGGGTACGGCCCCCACCTCGCTGGGTGCGCGAGGAACGTATCCTGGCAGCTCGAGCCGCAGGTAATCCACCATGAGGAACGCCGACATCTTGCGCGTATGCATGGTGATCTTGAAATTGTTGCGTCCCTGGCGGAGGACGGATGCCGGAAAAGTGATGCGCTGATCGCAGAAGGGGCCGTGATCGCTGAAGTGGATGCTGCTGGTGTCGGAATAGGGCGGGCAGAATCCCTCCGGACCCAGCGCGACCGGCATCCCAACTGCTCCAGGGACCTCGTGCAGAGGTGTGCCATTGATGTCGATCGTCACGCTCTTGCCGTCGTTGCCCGCCATCGCGAGATACAGCGAAGCCCGGACGCCGGTTGCCGGTGCCTGCTCGAGATCGAAGGCCACGGTGCCGCTGCAGGGCTGGTAGGCTCCGGTGGTGTCCGCCATCGCCGGCAACACGTAATTCCAATCATGCGGCCATTGACTCGATCCCACGGTGTAGGTCATGCCGGTGGAGAAGTCGTGAGGGAATTCCATCTGCCCCCCCCAGATCGGCGTCAGGAACCCGAGCTTGGGCGGCGTCGCCGGTTGCCAGTAGTCCTCGCCATGCCGGAACTCGTCGGCCTTGCGATTGGGGATGCCCAGTTCGAACACCGTGGCGCCGGCACGCTGTGGCGTCCAGACGATGTCGCCGAGCTGCGTGGTCACCCCGGCCTGCACCGCGACGTGGAATGGTTTGGACGGCAGGTCATGGGTGAAAGGCGGCTTACCACCTTCGAGCTCGTGCGACAGGAAGGTCCCCGCACAGCCGGGGCCGAAGGCCCAGAGACCATAGTTCTCGCCCGCCAGGACATGCGGAATGCTGAAGGAGCCATCCGCGGCGGTCCGCACCCAGAACTGGTAGTTGCGCAGCCATTTCTGGAAGTCGTAGTGCCCTTTGTAGGTGTGCGGCTGGATGGCGATCCCGACCCACATGTTTCCCGCGGATGCACGGGGATTACCGGAATCGCGGATGACCAGGCGTCCCGTCACCACGCCACGCTCGGGCGCCTGGGCATACTTGGCGTGCCGGAACCACGGGTAGGGCCAGGACGCTTTCTCGCGGTCCGCCCTGGCCTGCGCATCGGCGAGCAGCCGGGCGGCGGCATCTTTGGCATCCGTCACCGTGGCGGGGACATGGTTGATGTAGCTGAACCAGGGGCCGCAGGTTTTGCTCCACTCCTCGCCCGCTTCGAGAAAGCCATCGGAGCCCATGCCGACTTCACCCGTGAGGATCGAGTTGTTGAGCTCGCAGTAGGGGTAGACCGACACATCGCGCTTGAGCGGTCCGCCGTTGCTGAATTCCATCGTCGTCATCATCCAGCGACCGACGTTCAGGCCGCCGTCCCCGACGCTGCTCCAGCCCCATGCACGCAGGTCCGCATGGTCCTGGCCCATGATGAACTTGTCCGCGTACCGGCCGGCCTGCGTCCCATCGAGGTTGACGCTGATCTCGTGGGGCGAGTCCGGAACGCGCACGCCTTTCGTCGTAGGGGTTCCCACGAACCAGCTGCGACGCGAATCCGCGCTCACCCAATTGAAGACGGGCGGCACCCGGGTGATCACGCCCCAAGCGCCGACCTCGAAAGCGACGTCCTGTTTCCGATGCGTCATGACGCCAGTGGAATAGAAACCCGGTGAGCCACGCAGCAGGGAGAAATGCAGTTCCATGATGCCGTTGGTGGCGGATTCGCTCACCAACGAGATGTCTGCCAGATCGCCCCCATTCGCTGCCGGGTCGCTGGCCAAGGTATAGCGATAGGTGCCATCCCCGAGCATGAAGCCGCCATAATAGTATTGGCCGGGCCCCTTCAGCGTCTCGCAGGTCCTGGTCTGGACGCCGTCATGATAGGTATAGGCGAGCGAGTTCAGGCGCGCGGTCTTGGTCACCAGCACCAGGGTGACGATACCATTGCTCATGGTCACCGTGCCATCGCCGTGGTCGCGCACCGTCACATCGTGACCCGCATCCTCGACCGCTGATGCGATCGCCGCCGATCCGAGATAGATGAGCACAGCCAAGAGCTTCGCGATGGCCACCGTGGTCGAGGCCCAGCGCAAGGGGAGAGATCCGGTCACTTGTTGGCGCATGTGCATCCTCGTGGGTCGGACATGGGTACCCCGCGAACGATGGCGCGATGATACGCATTTTGTCGTTCGACGTGGACTTATGTCATAGGCAGGCCCTTGGCCATGTGAGCATACCCCAAATAATCAACGCGATCGCTGCGCTGGCAGTACGACTCTCGTTACCCTTGTTTGGACAGGCGTCATGCCATGGCCACCGTCGTCGCTCAGCCCACCGTCGATGGCGATCCCATCGCCCAACGCGTCAGCGGTCTCGTCGCTGAACGCCAACGCGATCAGTATCCCGGGGGACTGCTGGTCGCGTTGCGATCGGTGCAGAGCAGTGTCATCACCGCTGGTCGTTTCGCCCCCAGCTGGTCCCAGCGTCTCGTGCTCGCCAAATGGGTCACCTCTGGTGCTGCAGCCATTGAAGTCGGTGGCAGGCGTCTGCCCTTCGGCCCAGGCCAGGTGGCCATCTACCTGCCGACGGATCCGCACCGCTTCTGGGCAGTGGACGACCTCAACCGCTTCTGCTGGTTCAGCACCGACGGACCCTCGGCCGAGCAGTTGGTACGCGAACTCGGGCTCCAGAGCGGGGTCTACACGGCTCCGCCACCGTCGCGGCGCACGCTGGCGGCCATGGCCCAGAGCCTGGAAGACCGCAGCCTCGCCGGCCGGCGCGCTTCCAGCATACTGGCCATGTCGGAGTGGTATCGCATCGCCGATGCGATCGGCGCGCAGCCACGCCACTCCCTGGTCGACCAGGCACGCTTCATCATCGACCAGGAATTCGCAGACCCGGAGCTGACGGTCGCCGGAATCGCTCAGCGCCTCGGTTGTCATCGCGGAACCCTCAGCCGCCTGTTCCATGAAGCGACCCAGCAGACGCTCATCGACTACCTGGGCCATGTCCGCTGCCGCGAGGCCCAATGTCTTCTGACGACGAGCACGTCATCCATCGCGGCCATCGCGACCCAATGTGGCATTCGGGATGCCGCGTACTTTTGTCGCTGGATGAAGAAACGCATCGGATCGACCGCCGGGCATCTGCGCCGTCAAAAACCACAAGAGCGCATCAATCCGCTGTGACCAGAGTCCATTCTCGGCGACAAGGTTCCCAGCAACAGGAGCCCGGTATCAGCGGTATGGTTCACAGACCCTCGGGAGGGCGCATGAACCGTCTTGATGGAACCTGTCACCGTGCCCGTCAACCCCTCCGTCGACTCCGCCTCCGATGCGGCAGCCTCATGGTCATCATGGTTCTCCACACGGCGCCGGCGGTGGAACCATGGGAAGGCTTCCTCGTCGTCCTCCCGCCAAACCCGGTCATCCTCTTCCAGGGTGATTCCATCACGGATGGCAACCGCGGCCGCAACCAGGACCCCAATCACATCCTCGGTCACGGCTACCAGTTCATCATCGCTGCCGACATCGCGGCTCATGCACCGGAGCGTCGCATCCAGTTCATCAATCGCGGTATCAGCGGCAGCGAGGTCGGAGATCTGGCGAAACGGTGGCAACAAGACGTCATCGCACTCAGACCGGACCTCGTGAGCGTCCTGATCGGCATCAACGATTTCACGCACGTGGTGGATGGACGATCCGCTGGGACCGTCGCGGATTATGAACGGGCCTACGATGACCTCCTGACGACGACCAGGCAGGCATTCCCTCCCATCCGCTTCGTCCTGGGGGAACCATTCATCCTCCCCGCCGGAGCCCGCGAGGCCGACCACCGCAGGCTCATCGCCGGGTTGCAACCATACCAGGCCGCCGTCGAACGGCTGGCGACCAAGCACCAAGCTCCCATCGTTCGCTACCAGCGCCTGTTCGACGCCGCCTGCACTCGCGCTCCGGCTTCCTACTGGGTCTGGGATGGTGTCCACCCAACCTATGCGGGCCATGGACTCATGGCCAACGAATGGTTGAAGACGGTCAATGCCTTCTACCAACGGTAAGTTCCCCCACCGGATCTGACCCGCCGCCCGTTTGTGAGCCAGCAGAGCACGCGAGCCCTGCCGTCTGGCCTCCCGTCTGGCGCGTGGCCGCAGCACATCGGAGTTGATCCACCAATTAGCACTACGACGGATGGATCGGCACACCGTTTACCGGACAGGTTCCAGAGATCCACTCAACCACCGGTGATCATTTCCAATGGCGGTCGGCGAAGTCGGCAAAACGTTGCCAATCGTAAGTGGTCAGGTCGTGTTTGCCGGTGCGCAGGTGGTAGCCGATGCGTCCGTTGTGGTTGGGGGCTTCCGCCGCCGGGAAGGTGGAGGCGGTGAAACCCGTCTGGCCCAGCAGCGTCCACACCGGTGCCGCCGCGACGCAGCCGCGGAACTCCGCCTGCGGGTCGGCCCAGACATCCTCGCTCGCGCTGGCGACGTAGAGCAGGCGCGGCGCCAACAATGCCAGCAGCTCATGCTGATCAAAGGGCATGTGCTCCTCGCGCCCGTTCCACTGCTTGTAGGTGGTGGTGAACCAGTGCGGGAAGGTGGTATTGATCTTCGCCACCCGTTCTCCCTGTTTGCCACGCGATATCGCTGCGCCCGTGCAGCCCGAATTATTGCTGATGGTCAGGGCCACACGTTCGTCCTGAGCACCGCACCATAAGGCGGCCTTGCCGCCACGACTGTGGCCGACCACGGCGATGCGCTGGGGGTCGATCCCAGGTTGCTCGACCAGCGCATCGATGGCGCGGCTCGCGCCCCACGACCAGGCGGCGATGGTGGCCCAAGCATCCTCTGCGCGCGGCTTGCCCGGCTCGGCGAACACTCCGTGTACGCCATTGGCGAAGCCATCGTCCTGGTCGGGATCGATCTCGGCGTTGTGGAAAGCGGCGATGGCGTAGCCACGCGCGATGATCTCCTCGGCGGGCCAGAAGGGCGATCTGGTGGCACGCGTGGGGTCGATGTTGACCGGCGGACGATTGCAGATCAGCAGGAAGCAACCGACCGGGCGCGCCCGTCGGGTCGGAACCAGCATCACCACATTCACACCACCCGCGCCGCCGGGCCCCTTCCAGGAGATGCGCAGCTGCCGGCGATCGGCGGCGCCCTCCAGCACGCCAGCGGCCGATTCGACGAGCGTGATGGTCATGTTCTCGGGCCGTCCCACCGGCGCGCGGCCATAGACGTGGTGGCGGAACAGCTCCAGCAGTTCACTGCGCCGCACCGGCCATTCCGCCGCGCTCGCCACCGGCGTTCCCGCCGCGTTGACCAGGGGGTCCGGCAAGATCCCCTCGCCCGCAATGGCGCAGGAGGCGAGGGCGAGCAGGAGGACGAAGGTGCGCATGCCGGTTTGTCCGCCCGCCGCAAGACTGTCCAGAGCAGATATAGGCGCGGCGATATTTCGTGTGGGTTCTTTCAGCCGATGGACCCATGAAGACCGGTCCAACCGCAGAGGTCGCAGAGGCCGCAGAGCTCGGGATCTCACCTCTGCGGCCTCTGCGGCCTCTGCGGTTGGATCTGGTTCCTGTCACCTGGGCGCGTGGCAGCACCAGGATGAGCGGTCTGTAACCTTCCCCCACCTGGGCGGATGGTTCCCCGTGCGGACCACAACGGTCCGCCGCAGGAGCCTGCCATGTCCCGATCCCCGCTCTCCCTCCGGCACGTGCTGATGATCGCCCTGGCCATCGTCAGCCTGCGGGCGCACGCCGCCGTCGGTGACGGCTTCTGGCATACCGATGGCAACCAGATCAAGGACGCGGCCGGCAACATCGTGCGCTTCTCCGGCGTCAACTGGCATGGCATGGATAGCGCGAACCTGGTGCCGCATGGGTTGTGGGGGCAGACCGACCCGGCCCGCGTGCACACCATCCAGGATCATCTCGACGAGATGAAGGCCGCCGGCTTCAACCTCATCCGTCTGGCCTTCAGCTCGGAGATCCTCATCCCGGGGCGGAAGGCCAATCCCGACGCCATCGATGGGCACAAGAACGCCGACCTGCGCGCCATGACCTGCCTGGAGATCCTCGATCGCGTGGTCACCCTCGCCGGCGAACGCGGCATCCGCATCATCCTCGACTACCACCGGCTCTCCGGCGGCGCGCGATCCGAAGATGGCCACTGGTACGACAGCACCCATCCGGAGAGCCAGTGGATCGCCAACTGGAAGGCCTTGGCGTTGCGCTACCGCAACGATCCCACAGTGGTGGGCGCCGATCTCTTCAACGAGGTGCACGGAGCGGTGACATGGAAAGGCGATGGCCAGGACGTCGCCAACAACTGGCGCTGGGCGGCGAAACGCTGCGCCAACGAGATCCTCGCCGTCCACCCCGACCTGCTGATCTGCGTGCAGGGGCTCCATTCCTACAACGGCCAGGGCGGCTGGTGGGGCGCGGTCCATCTCGGGCTGAAGGATTTTCCGCTGACCGTGAACGTCGCCAACCGCCTGGTCTACGAGGTCCACGACTACGGTCCGGTGATATGGGACCAGCCCTTCCACCAGGCCGCGGCGGGGTTCCCAGGCAACCTGCCGACCTTCTGGAACCACCAATGGGGCTTCGTGCACAACGATGGCATCGCCCCGATCTGGGTCGGCGAATGGGGCAGCTTCCTGGATCTGACCCAGGACCAGGACAAGCGGGACGGCAACCGCATCAAAGATATCCTGGTGGTCCTGGAAAACGAGGAAGACGGCGATCAGCACTATGCCGAGCGTGGCCGCCGCGAGGTCGCCGGCTGGTTCCCGGCCATGCGCGACTACATCGCCGCCAAACAACTGTCTTGGACGTGGTGGTGCTGGACGCCGGAATCGCGTGACACCGGCGGCATCCTCACGCTCGATTACACCGTCAACACCGCGAAGGTCGCCTTGCTCGCCCCGGTGACCTATCCCGCCTTCGCACCCTCGGGTCCCGGAGGTGGCGTGCCGCCGGCCAACCGCGCCCCCACGGCTGCCATCAGCGGCTCACCGACTGGCGGCCCTGCGCCGCTGGTGGTCGCCTTCAGCGCGGCCGGCTCGCTCGATCCCGATGGCGATGCCCTGAACTATGCCTGGACCTTCGGCGATGGCGCTACCGCCAGCGGGGTCGCCCCCAGTCACACCTTCGCCGTCGCCGGTTCATTCACCGTCGCCGTGGCCGTCAACGATGGCCACGGCCACAGCAGCCATGCGACCACCACCATTGTCGTCACGTCTGGCGGCGGCGGCGGACCGGTGGTCGGCACCGGCACCGGCCTGCTCGGGACCTACTTCGATAACGAGGATTTCACCGGCACCAGCGTCCAGCGCACCGACGCGGTGATCGACTTCGACTGGGGCCACGGCATCCCTATTGCCGGCATCGCCGACGATCGCTTCAGCGTGCGCTGGACCGGCAAGATCCAGGCGCAGTACAGCGAGACCTACACCTTCACCACCACCACCGACGATGGCGTACGCCTGTGGGTCGATGGCGTCCAGCTGATCGACGACTGGAGCAGCCACGGCCCGTTGGCGCAGAGCGGGACCATCACCCTGACCGCCGGCCAGAAGTACGCGGTGAAGATGGACTATTTCGATGGTGAACAGGGTGCCCTGGCGCGGCTAATGTGGAGCAGCGCGTCGACGCCGGCAGCGATCATTCCCGGCAGCCAGATCTATCCTGAGGCGATGACTCCCCCTCCGGGCGGCGGCAGCGCGCCCGGTAACGAGGAGGAGACCAGCGGGAAGTGTGGGGTAGGTGGCAGCCTGGCCGCGCTCCTGCTGGCGCTGGCCCTGACATTGCGCCTCGGGCGACGGTCGCTGGTATGAGCTGGCAGGCGGACTGAGCCATGGATGCGGCGACCTTCGAACACCTGTGCCAGCATCATCGGCAGTCGCTGCTGGCGTATGCCTACACCTGTTCGCGCGACCTGCACCTGGCCGAGGACATCGTCCAGGAGGCGTTGCTGATCGCCCTGCGCAAACGCGAACACTACTTCCCGGATGCGGACTTCGGCGCCTGGCTGATCGCCATCGCGCGCAACGTCTGGTTCCGCGAACGCGAGCGTCGCCAGATCGCCGACCGCGCCAGCCGCTACATCCACGATCATGCCACCGAGCTGTTCGAACCGCAGGCCTATGAGCCGCTGCGCTGGGACCAGGAACGCTCCGCCTTGCGGCGCTGTCTGGACAAACTCGCCGAAGGTGATCGCAGCCTCATCCTGGCGCATTTCACCAGCGGAGAAAAATACCAGGACATCGCCGCGCGGCTGAGCCGGACGTTGTCCTGGGTGAAGGTGCGGATGTTCCGCGTGCGCGCGGCGTTGCTGGGCTGCGTCAAGCAGTCGCTGGCCCCCGCCGGTCATGCTCATCGACCCGCTGGCGGCACCCATGATGCCGGATGACCTCATCGCCTACCTCGACGGCGAATGCGACGCCGATCAGGCCAATGTCGTCGAGCAGGCGTTGGAGCAGGATGAGGCTCTGCGCATCCGCTTCGCCGCCCTGGTGCGGCAACGCGTGCTGCTGGCGGAGGTCTGCGCCGACGCCGAAACCGGCCATGCCGCGCGGGCCGGCGCCCGTCCGATCACCGCCCGGCGCCTGCGCGTCGCCGCCCACCCGCCATCACGTCGGCGCCCGCTGCTGTGGTTGGCGGCCGCCGCCAGCGTCCTGCTTGCCGTCGGGATCTTGCTGCTGCCAACGGGTTCCGGCCCGGAAGTCGCGCCGCTCGCACACGTCGTCACGGTGGGCGAGGGCGTCCGACGCGTGCACGACGGTCGCAGCGAAGCCGTGCACGTCGGCGCGCCCCTGCGCGCCGGCGATCGCGTCGAGGTGCCGGCGCTGACCTTCGCCGAACTGCGCTTCGCCGATGGCAGCGTGGTCCGCGTCGCCGGTGACAGCACGGTGGTGATGCCGGCGCGGGCGGCCGGGCGACTGCGCCTGCAGCGCGGTGAGTTGACCGCAGAAGTGACGCCCCAGCCCGCGGGTACGGTGTTCGCCATCGCCACCGACCACGCGGTGGCCACCGTGCTCGGCACCCGTTTCACCCTCGCGGTCACGCGCTCCACCACCCGCTTGACGGTCGCCCATGGCCGCGTGCACCTGAGCGCCGACGCCGATCCGAGCGGGCTGGTGGTAGCCGCCGGCGACAGCGCGCAGGTCGGCAGCAGCGGGCGGGTGGCGCTGATGAAGCCCGACGCGGGGCCGGCGCCGGCAGTGACGCCGGAGGCGGCCTCGACTGCGCTCGGCGTGCCGGTCCTGCCCGCCGATCCCTGGGCCGGCGCGAGCGTCGGCACCGATGCCGGCCTGGGAGTCCCGCGCGAACGCATCGACGTCAGTGGCCAATCCTTCACGCAGGCGCTGCGCATCACCACCCCCAGCGATCTGGTCAGCGACCCGCGCCACACCGGCGAGTACGCGCTGCGGTTGCGCATCCCCACCATCGCCCCCCTCGCGCAGGGCGACGCCGTGCTGGCCACGGTGTGGGTGCGCAGCGGCGACACGTTGCCGGCGCGGACCCGCCTGGTGGTGCAGGACGACGCCCCCGTGCCCCAGCGTTCGCTCGCCGCTGCGATCAGCGCGGGGCCGGACTGGCGCAAGGTCGAGCTCCCCTTCCATGCCATCAGCGCCGCCGACGCCGGCGCGCTCGAGGTCCAGCTCTGGCTCGGTCACCCCGGCCAGACCATCGAGGTCGCGGGGCTGGCGCTGATCAACCACGGGCCGAGGCCGCTGCGCCTCCTCGCCCCGGCGGCGACCTACCCCGGCCGCGAGGGCGATGCGCCGTGGCGCTCGACGGCCCACGCCGGCATCGCCGCCCACCGCCTCACCAGCCTCGCCATCCGCGTCGAGGACGCGCAGGGACGACCAATTCCTGGGGCGATGGTCAACGTGCGGGCGACCGCGCCGCGCCTGCGCTTCGGCACTGCCGCGGTGGCGGAACGCCTGCTCGGCAGCAAGCCCGACGACGTGCGCTACCGCGACGAGCTGCTGCGCCAGTTCACCATCGCCGTGCCTGAGAACGCGCTTAAATGGGCGGAGCGTGAACGCGAGCCGATGCTCAGCGAACAGGCGGTCGCGTGGTTGACGGCCCATCACCTGCCGGTGCGTGGCCATACGCTGGTCTGGCCACGCCGTGAACACCTACCCGCCGATCTGCGCGCCCACGCGGCCGACCCCCTGGTGATCCGCGAACGCCTGGATCGCCACCTCCGTACCACCCTCGCCACCTTCCGCGGCCGCTTCACCGCCTGGGATGTGGTCAATGATCCTTACAGCGCCGATCTGCTGCTGGAGGGCGATGGCAGCGCGGCGATCTCCGCCTGGTTCGCCATCGCACGTGAGCTCGATCCCGCCACTCCGCGTTTCCTCAACCTGTACGGGGTGCTCGATGACGGCGGTGCCGACCACCGGCGGCAGGACTATTACGAGCGGCTGATCACCACGCTGCTCGCCGCCGGCACGCCCATTGATGGCCTGGGCCTGCAGTGCCACCAGGACCGCAACCTCACACCGCCGGACCGGCTGCAGGCGATCCTCCGCCGTTTCGCGCGGTTCGGCCTGCCGATCCACATCACCGAGTTCGAAGTCGACGTCGATGACGAGGCCCTGCAGGCGGACTACACGCGCGACGCCTTGACGGTCTTCGCCAGCGAGCCGGCGGTGCAGACGGTGCTCGCCTGGGGCTTCTGGGCAGGCGACCACCATCGACCGCAGGCGGCGATGCAGCGCGCCGACTGGTCGCTGAAAGCCAATGGCCAGGTGTGGAACGACCTCGTGCTGGGCGCATGGTCGGGAACGGCGGCGGCCATCACCGATGCGAACGGCACCAGCGTGCTCACCAGCGTGCGCGGCGAACTCGCCATCGACGTGCGCCACGGCGGGGTCTCCGCGACGACCACCATCACGACCGCTGCGGCGCAGGCGCAGGTCACAGTCCGTCTCCGGTGACCCAGGCCGAGCTGGCTCGTCGTTCGCTTTGCTCCACTCGCCTCGTGTTGAGTGCGATTCCGCACGGATCGAGCGCACCAGCGTGCCGAAGCGAGGCTCGGCGTTGGCATAGGCGAAGCTCATGCGATTTCGCACCGCCACTGATGGTCATGACGTCGGATATGGTGGTCATGGTGTGGAGACCGTCATGCCTGAAGCCTTAGCCCTCCCCTACGCCCACCCCGTCACGGAACTTCCCGATCCACCATCGTTGGTGGTCAAGATGACGACCCTGATCGTCATCGTATTGCCTCTGCTCGGGGTGGCCGCCGTCCCGTTCTTCGTCTGGGGGTGGGGCTTCCATCTCGTCGTTCTGTGGCTGCTGCTCGGTATGTATGTGCTCACGATCCTAGGCGTCACCGTCGGCTTCCATCGCTTGTTCGTGCACCGCTCGTTCGAGACCTACCGCTGGGTGCAAGCGCTGCTCGCGATCGTCGGCTCCATGGCGGTGCAGGGATCCCTGTTCCGTTGGGTCGGCCTCCACCGGATGCACCATCATCACAGCGACCGCCCGGAGGATCCGCACACACCGCACCACCATGGCAGCGGCGTCGCCGGCCTCCTGCGTGGTTTCTGGCACGCTCACATCGGCTGGTTTTTCGACCCCACGCCGGACCTGGATCGTTACCTCAAGGATCTCTCCTCATCGCCGCACCTGCGCTGGATCAGTGCGACCTTCGGACTCTGGATCGCTTTCGGTCTGGCTGTACCAGCCGTGATCGGCTGGCTGGTCGTCGGTGACTGGACGGGAGCGGTGACCGGTTTCATCTGGGGCGGACTGGTGCGCATTTTCCTGGTGCACCACGTGACCTGGAGCGTGAACTCGGCGTGCCACCTGTGGGGCCGACGGACCTACATCAGCGGTGATGAGAGCCGCAACAATGCGCTCTTCGGATTCATCGGACTCGGCGAGGGGTGGCATAACACCCACCATGCGTTCCCCACCTCCGCACGGCACGGGCTCAGGTGGTGGCAATTCGACCTCAGCTTCCGGATCATCCAACTCCTGGCCGCGCTCGGCCTCGCCTGGAAGGTCAAGGTGCCCAGCGTCGAGGCCCAGCAGCAGGCGCGTACGGCTCCGAAAGCGAGCGTGAGCTCGGTACCGCAGGCGAGGTAGACGATGTACGGAAGGTCCGGATCGAAACGACGGATCACTTGCCGAGACTCTTCACGGGGATTTCTGTCGTCCGCAGTCCGTGCGTGGTAGTGGAAATGACCGCAGGATTCGCCACCACGCGCGGTCCCCCCAGCCAGGGTCTGGTGATGCGGTTGATGAAGGCCTGCAAGCGGACCTCCAGTACCCACGCCAAGGCCAGGAACACCGCGAGATAGGCCACCGCCTGCACCAGTGGTGGGAGGCCGTCGAAGAGGCCCGCCGTGAGGATGGGGAAATGGATGACGTAGAGCGCGTATGAGATCGGCGCGAAGACGATGAAGGGCGCGAAGAGCACGCCGAAACCGCGGAAGCCGATGCGCTGCCACGCCAGGCCGAGCACGACGATGCCGCACACCGCTGCGAAGTGCCGCAAGGGCAGCACGGGATCCAGACCCGGGCGCAGCTCCATGCCATGGTACTGGTGCTCGAACCAGGCGCGCGCGGCGAGGGCGGCGGTCTCGGCCATCAGCAGGGCCAGCGGCACGGCGATGGCCCGGGCGATGCTGAGCGGACGCGTGCCGACCAGCGGTGCCGAGCCTGCCTCCTGCCCGGCGCGGTAGGCGCGCGCGATTTCCACACCCAGCCACCAGATGAGGAAATACATCAGGTAGAGTGCGGGCTGCATCGGCCAGAGGGTGTACCACAGCAGGCCGCTGGCACTGATCGCGACCACCACCGGAACGCGCAGGCGCGCCGGGACGAAACGCTCGATGGGATAGAACATCAGGTAGAACCACCACTCGTAGGCCAACGACCACAACGGCAGGTTGCCATGATAGACGTCGCACCACACCCCGGGCTTGAGGAAGGCGAGGTCCTGCATCATCACCAGGTTGCCCAGCAGCGTCGTCCACTGCACGGCGACCAGGCTCTGGGTCTTCCAGCAGGCGCCGGCGTAGGCCAGCAGCAGCGCGATGATGAAGATCGGGAAGATGCGACGCGCCCGCTGGACGAAATACTGGCGGAACGAGGTCTCCGGACGCAGCGACCAGAAGATCACGAAACCGGAGAGCAGGAAGAAGACCATCACCGCTTCCTGGCCGAACTGCAGCGCGAAACGCACGGCCGGATGTTCGATCTGCAGACCCGCCAGCAGGAGATGGCCGACCAGGACATAGAGGGCGGCGAAACCACGCAGGCATTCGAGCGCTTGAAGTTTGTGCATGGCGACGCGCTTCCGTGGACATCAGGCGATGCCGGAAGGTCGGCACTGCCAGCGGCGTGGCTTATCGGGGCTGGGAAACCATGACAACTCATACCTGGGGCGCTGTCTCTGATGACGGTGCGGGTGCGATCTTCCCGGGGGACTGGCCGACACGCGCCGCTCAGGACCATGGTCCCGGTGTTGCCCGTGACCGACCCGTTCGCAGGGTGGCCGCCCATGCCGGTCGATTTCCCTGCCACCCGTTGGAGCCTGATCGCCAGGCTGCCTGATCAGCCGCAGCAGGCTGCCGCGCTGATCGGACTCTACGCCGACGCGGTGGGTGAATACCTGCGGCGCCGACTGATGGGCGAACGGCGTGAACGGGTCGACGACATCATCCAGGACGTGCTGCTCGATCTCATGCGCAAACCCGACCTGCTGGCGCGGGCGGCGCCCGGCAGCGGCAGCCGCTTCCGCTACTACCTGATGAACCTCGCCTGGTTGGCGGCGCTCAATGCGCTGCGCCACGAACGCCGACGCGACCATCCCAGCATCGACGCTGCGGGCGAGGGCGAGACGCCGCTGATCGACCGCATACCTGGGGATCTCCCGGCACCGGATCAGCGCGCGGCGATGGACCGCGCGTGGGCGCTCAGCGTCTTGCAGCAGGCGCTCGACGATCTCCAGCGTTGGGCCGGCGACGGCACCCTGGAGCCGGAGGCCTATGCCGTGCTGAAGGCCAATTTGATCGAGGGCAAGGTCCTGCGCGAGGTCGCACTGGAACTCGGCATCCCCCTCACCTCCTGCCACCGGCGCCTGGCCAAGGCCCGCCTGCTGCTGCAGCAGGCGATCGTCGAACGCCTGCGCCTGGCCGGCGAACTCGGCGCCGAAGAGGACCCCGCCCGCGCTGCGCAGGTCCTGATGGAGCTGGTGACCGAGGCGTGACGCCACGGTGAAAGCGGAAAATTCCACCACCAAGGTGCAAAGGCGCCAAGAAAAAGTTTAAGGGAGGATCAGCCCGCGAGGGCTCCGGCTGTTCCGTCAGAAATCCGATTCTTCGGCGTGTGATCAGTGGGCGCAGCAGGCAAGGAGAGGATCGCGCCGCAGAGACGCAGAGACGCAGAGACGAAAAGCCCCTGTGCTTGTCTTCCTCCGCGTCTCTGCGTCTCTGCGGCAAGCCTGTCTCCAATGAACTCCTTCGCGCCCTTTGCGGCTTTGCGGTGAACAGGTCTCCCCACGGGCTCCCGGGATGACTGGTCCTGATACCGGCACCGGTGAAATCGTGCCCTCCCATTGCCACTCGCTCATGCCCGACACACTCCGCCGCTTCCTCTGACGGAGCCCAGACATGGATACCGCCTTCACCCTGATCTCCTTCGTCATCGTCACTGGCCTGGTGGGACTTGGGACCTGGCTGATCGTCCGGCGGCAGAAGAACGACACCTCGACCAGCTATTTCCTCGCCGGACGTTCGCTCGGAGCCGTCTACATCGCTTTCTCGTTGCTGTTGACCAACCTCTCCACGGAGCAGCTGGTCGGCCTGAACGGCGCGGCGTTCAAGGATGGCCTGAGCGTGATGGCGTGGGAGGTGGTGTCGGTGCTGTCGCTGGTGCTGATGGCGCTGTTCTTCCTGCCCAAGTTCCTGCGCAGCGGCATCAGCACGGTGCCGCAGTTCCTCGAACTGCGTTTCGACCACACCACGCAGGTGATCTGCAATCTGATCTTCCTCATCGCCTACACCGTCATCCTGTTGCCGATCGTGCTCTACACCGGTGCGCTCGGCCTCAACACCATCGTCGATGTCAAAGGGCTGTTCGGCTTCACCAGCGACACTGCGGCGCTGTGGTTCTCGGTCTGGCTGGTCGGTATCATCGGGTCGATCTACGCGATCTTCGGCGGCATGCGCGGCATCGCGGTGTCGGACACCTTCAATGGCGTGCTGCTGCTGGTGGGTGGTTTCCTCATCGTGTGGTTCGGCCTGGAAGCCGCCGGCAATGGCGCCGGCATCATCGCCGGCATCGACCGCATCACCGCCGCGCACCCGGAGAAATTCAATTCCCTTGGCGGGCCCAAACAATCGGTGCCGTTCTCGACGCTGTTCACCGGCGTGATCCTGCTGACGACCTTCTACTGGTGCACCAATCAGCAGATCATCCAACGCACCTTCGCCGCCCAGAACCTGGCCGCTGGCCAGAAGGGCGTGCTGCTGACCGGCGCGCTCAAACTGCTCGGGCCGCTCTACCTGGTGCTCCCTGGGATCATCGCCCTGCACCTGTTCGCCACCTCCCACCCCGACCTCAAGCCCGATCAGGCCTACGGCCTGCTGGTGCACACCGTGCTGCCGCCGTGGCTGACCGGCTTCTTCCTCGCCGCCATGGCCGGCGCCGTGCTGAGCTCGTTCTGCGGTGCGCTCAACAGCACCTCGACGTTGTTCTCGCTCGGCATTTATCGCGGTCTGCTGCGCAAGAACGCCAGCGAACTCGAAGTGGTGAAGGCCGGCAAGACCTTCAGCACGGTGGTGGCGATCGTCTCGATGACGGTCGCGCCGCTGCTGATCGGCCAGGAGAGCATCTTCGGCTACCTCCAGAAGATGAACGGCCTGTACTTCATCCCGATCTTCTCGGTGGTGCTGATGGGCCTCCTGCTGCGTCGCATGCCGGCCGCCGCTGCCAAGGTCGGCCTGAGCATGGGCGTGCTGATCATCGCTGCCGGGTACTTCATCCCCGCGCTGTCGCGACAGGTGGACGCGATGCACGAGTTCCACTTCCTCGGCGCGGTCTTCCTGCTGCTGTGCACCGTCATGATCGTGATGACCATCGTCTCCCCGCGTGCTGAAGCCTGGGTCCACGAGCACTCCGGCGACGTCGAGATGACACCCTGGCGCTGGGCCAAACCGGCAGCGGCGGTGCTGGTAGTGATCGTCCTGGCGATCTACGTCTGGCTGGCTGACCTGTCGGTGGTGCGGGAACCACCGGCGGCACTGCCGACGGCGACGCAAACCTCGCACTGAACCGCTGTAACCCGCCACTCATCTTCAGGCGCTGCGATTCGTGCGGGTCCTTGATGCGGCAAGCGCTCACAGAAAATCTGGACCAACCGCAGAGGGCGCGGAGGGCGCAGA
>JANPIY010000111.1:0-1832 GCA_031425255.1 Planctomycetota bacterium | reverse complement strand
TCTGCGACGGGTAACGACACCAATGGTCAAACGGCTACGGCCACCTCGGACGGTGAAGACCACGCCATACGCGTCCGAACGGACAACTCCAGTTACCTCCTTGCCTGAAGCACCCCCAGGGGGCGCCCGGAAACTCTGCGGCTCGGCGGCGGTCCGGCGCGACTCCCCGTGCTGCTGGCGCCGCTGCTGGCAGCGCTCGGCATCCTGGCGGTGCTGCGCACGCTGGCCTCGGCGGATGTCCGGGATGAACCCGTGTACCTCGGCCTCTACCTGATCATGGGCGTCGCCTGGGTGGGCGTCGGGTTGGCGTGCCTGCCATTGTGCGGATTCTCGGCGCGCGATGACGTGGGCGAACGCGGCAATCCGGCGGCGACACCGGTGATGGCCGGGGCCGCGCTGGGTCTCGGCGCCTGTTACGCCGGCGCCAACATCGGCGACGGCCCAGGGTGGTGGTGCGTGGTCTGGGCCGGTGGCCTGGGCACCGCCTGCTGGTTCGCGGCGCTCGCGGTGGTGGCCCGGTACGGGCAGCTGGCGGAGACCGTCACCGTCGACCGTGACCCTGCCGCCGGCATGCGGCTGGGGGGGTTCCTGGTGTGCGCCGGCATCCTCTGTGGTCGGGGCGCCGCCGGCGATTGGACCAGTGGGGCGCAGACGGTGGTGGAGTTCCGCTCGGCGTGGCCGCTGATCGCCCTGGTGGTGGTAGCCTTGGCGGGCGAGCGCTGCCTGCGACCGACCCCTGAGCATCCCTCCTCGTCCTGGATCGCCTCGTGGGGAATCATCGCCCTGGAGCTGTTGGTGACGTTGGTCGGCCTCGGCCTGGTCGGCCCCCTTCCAGACGGCTACCGCTTCCCAGGGATGGAGCTCGAGCGGTGATCCCCAGTGCGCCGCCGTGGCGACCCTGCGAGCCGTTGCCGGAGGCCGCTTGGCAGCACCTGCGCCGGGCAGCGGTGTTCGCCTGCAGCAAATGGGATCACCAGGTCGAAGACGTGGCGACCATCGCCCGCGGTCCGCTGATCCTGACCCGGGCAGCGTGGGCGTCGCTGAGCGCCGAGGCAGAAAATCTGGGTCGTGAGACCCTGGCGTTGGAGTCCGCCCTCCTGGAGCGCCCGGAATTCTGGCGCACCGTGGGCTTGTCGCGTCCGCTGCGCCGGGCGCTCGCCATGAGAAAACCCGGGCACCAGGTGCGCGTCATGCGTTTCGACTTCCACTGGACCACCTCGGGCTGGCAGGTTTCGGAGGTCAACGCCGATGTCCCTGGGGGCTTCAACGAAGCCGCGCTGGGTGCTTTGATGGTGCCGCACGTCGTCGGCGCCCTCCCGGTGGGAGATCCGGCCGCGACCCTCGCCAGTGCCCTGGCGGCGCGCCTTCCGCCGCAGGCGCTGGTGGCCCTGGTGCACGCCACCGCCTACAGCGACGACCGCCAGGTGATGGAGTTCCTCGCTGACGCCTGTGTCGCCGTCGGACTCACGGCGATACCTTGTGCGCCCGACCATCTGCAGTGGAGCGCTGCGGGGTGCCGGATCGACGGACGGACCGTGGCCGCGGCGATCCGTTTCTTCCCAGGCGAGTGGCTTCCCGAATTGCCGAAGGACAGTGGCTGGGCGAACTTCGCCGGTCATCCGGCGGTGGTGCTGGCGAATCCCCTCAGTGCGTTGCTGGTCCAATCGAAACGCCTGCCGTTGGTGTGGTCGCGTCTCGGGGTTCCCTGTCCCACCTGGGAACGCCTGCTGCCAGCCACCAGTGCGGCGCGGATACTCGGCCATCCCTCTGCAGCAGGGTGGATCCTCAAACCCGTTTTCGGCCGCGTCGGCGAGGGCATCGCCATCCCAGGC